>NZ_JAOQKF010000004.1:214573-238884 GCF_025567565.1 Muriventricola aceti
GTCTTATAGGCGAAAAGCAGATATGGTCGGGGCTAAAACAATACAAATTAGAAGGAAGTAAAAAAGTTAGAGGACCCTGGCGCAAATTTTTATTGAATTGTTGACGGAACGTGTTATGATTAGAAAAGGAAAATTTGTCTTTTACCAGAAATACCCCAAATCCCGGAATATAAGGAGGACCAGTGAATGTTTCGTGCAATCGGATTTATTGGCACCGGCAATATGGGCTCCGCCCTGGCCCGGGCCGCGGACAAGGGAGCCGCCCCTGGCGCCCGTCTCTATCTGTCCAACCGAACCCCCGCTAAGGCGGAGGCGCTCTGCAACCAGCTCTCTCGGGCCCAGATGTCTGATAATCAGGAGATTGCCAGGTCCTGTGATACGATCTTCCTGGGGGTGAAGCCCCAGATGATGGCCGCTGCTTTAAAGGATTTGGTTCCCGTCCTTGCCGCCCGGACCGACCGTTTCGTGGTGGTCAGTATGGCGGCCGGACTGACCTTTGAAACGCTTACTTCCCTGCTGGGCGGCTCCTATCCTCTGATTCGCATTATGCCAAACACCCCCGCCTCCATCGGGCAGGGCATTGCCCAGTTCTGTGTTCAAGGGGTAACGGAAGAGGAGAAGGCGGGCTTTTTATCTCTAATGGCCCCCTCCGGTCTGCTGGATGAGATGGATGAGCCCCTGATGGCGGTGGCCAACTGTGTATCCGGCTGTGGCATTGCCTTTGCCGCCATGTTTTTGGAGGCGCTGGCCGACGGCGGTGTGGCTTGTGGACTGGCCCGGGATAAGGCCATGATTTGCGCCGCTCAGACCCTTGTGGGCACAGGGGCCCTATATCTGGCTGAAAAGACCCATCCCGGCGCCATGAAGGATGCGGTGTGCTCCCCCGGCGGCTCCACCATTCAGGGGGTACGGCTGCTGGAGGAGCGGGCTTTCCGGTCCGCCGCCACCGACGCTGTAATTGCCGCCTATGAAAAGACCATGAAGATGACCCAGCAGGGATCTACGCCCTCCGGCCAGCTCCTCTCGCCGGACCAGAAGAAATAGTATGAGGTGATTCCAATGCGCATCGTAGTCAAAGTAGGCACCTCCACCTTAGCCCACGCCACTGGGCGATTGAACATCCGCCATGTGGAGGAGCTGGTCAAGGTGCTGTCCGACCTGAAAAACGCCGGACATGAGGTGATTTTGGTGTCCTCCGGCGCAATCGGCATGGGGGTAGGCAAGCTGAATCTATCCGGCCGGCCGGCTGATATGCCCACCAAGCAGGCCGCCGCCGCGGTGGGCCAGTGTGAGCTGATGTATACCTATGATAAGCTGTTTGCCCAGTACAACCACACAGTAGCCCAGATCCTGTTGACCGGAGAGGACGTTGACCACGACGACCGCCGGCAGAACTTTGAGAACACGATGGCCCGACTGCTGGAGCTGGGCGCTCTGCCTATCATTAATGAGAACGACACCGTTGCCACCGCCGAGATCAAGGTGGGGGACAACGACACGCTGGGCGCAATCGTAGCCTGCTCGGTGGAGGCCGACCTGCTGGTCCTTCTGTCCGACATCGAGGGGCTGTATACTGCCGACCCCCGCAAGGACCCCGCCGCCCGCCTTATCCCCACAGTGGAAGAGGTCACACCGGAAATCGAGTCCCTGGCTGACGGTAAGGGAAGCGAGCTGGCGGTGGGCGGCATGGGGACCAAGCTTCGGGCGGCCAAAATGGTCACTCAGCGGGGCTGCGATATGGTTATCACCAACGGTGCGCGCCCAGAGAACCTCTATGACATCGTAGACGGCCGGGCCGTAGGTACCCGCTTCCTGGGGAAGATTGCCCTGGAGGCCGCGCATCAAAAAGGACGGGAGACCGGGCGATGAAAAAAGTAAAGATCACCGTTCTGCGCAAGACACTTCAGGAGGACTTGGCCAGGGAATACGGAGTGGAAGGACTGTCTGCCTGTCCCATGCTTCGGGAGGGAGAGGTATTCTATGCCGATTACGCCAAACCTGACGGGTTGTGTGATGAGGCATGGAAGGCGATCTATCAATATGTATTTGCCCTGGCCCACGGGGCGGGCCAGGAGCCCTTCTACTTTGGGGACTGGATCCGCACCCCCGGTGTTGCCATCTGCTCCTGCAATGACGGCCTGCGCCCCGTCATCTTCAAGCTGGAGGCCACCGATCAGGATGTCCAAATCAATTACGTACCAGTGAGTTGAGCTCACAGACGGAAAGAAGAGATGTGCCGCTATGCCTGTAACCATGCTCCCGTCCTTCCTCTTATATTGTTTTACAGGCGGCATTACCCCCGGCCCCGCCAACCTGTGCTCCCTGTCGGCGGCCCTGCGGTATGGTCCCGGTGCGGCCCTGCGCCAATGGCGCGGGCTGTTTACCGGGTTCCTCCTCATCTCTCTGGTCTCGGTGGCCATCACTTGGCGGCTGGGCGCGGCGCTGGGCCAATACGTGGGAATGCTGTCCTGGCTGGGCGCGGTGTATATGCTGTGGCTGGCCTGGCACATAGCGCGCAGCCCGAAGTCCGGGGCTGCCAAGGACCCGGCCGCCCCCACTTTCCGGACCGGGCTGCTTATCAACCTGACAAATGTGAAAATCATGATTTTCTGTCTGACCGCGTTGAGCGCCTATGTGCTGCCCTATACCCGATCCTTCTGGGCCCTGCTGGGCGTGGGGCTGTTTCTCCCCTTCACTGGGCCGGTCTGCAACCTGGTATGGCTCTTTGCTGGGGCCTCCCTGCAGTCCCTGTTCACCAGCCACCGCAGGGCGGTAGATACCACAATGGCCGCCGCCCTAGTCCTGTGCGCGTTTAGCTTGGTATGGCCCTTTTTTACCGAGGGCCCTGCCTCCCTCGTCTCTGGTTGAAATCGAGTGTGCGCCCGTCCTTTTCTATGCTGACCTACCATGATAAAGAGGTGTTTGATATGACGACACAAGAACTGCTGCAAAAGGCCAAGGCATCCAAGGCCGCCATGGCTCTGGCAGATACTGACCGGAAAAACCGTGCCCTGCTGGCTATGGCGGATGCGCTCATCGCCCGCGCAGACCCCATCCTGGCGGCGAACGCCCTGGATATGGAGGCGGCCAGAGGGACCATCTCTGAGGTGATGCTGGACCGGCTGGCCCTGAATGAGAACCGGATCGCCGGAATGGCACAGGGTGTCCAGGAGGTGGCTGATCTCCCAGATCCGGTGGGCGTCGTCCTGAACCGAGTGGACCGGCCAAATGGCTTGGTGATTCAACGGGTCTCTGTTCCCATGGGGGTCATCGCTATCATCTACGAGTCCCGGCCCAACGTGACCTCCGACGCCGCCGCTTTGGCCCTGAAGGCCGGGTCTGCCTGCGTGCTCCGCTGTGGCAAGGAGGCCCACCACTCAGCCGCCGCCATTGTGGCTGCCCTGAAGGATGGGCTGTCCTCTGCCGGCCTGCCCAGCGAGGCACTCCAGCTGGTGGAGGACACCACCCGCCAGTCGGCGGGGGAGCTGATGGCGGCCAGGGGCCTGGTAGACCTGCTCATTCCCCGTGGCGGGGCGGGGCTGATTCGGGCGTGTGTGGACAACGCCGCCGTCCCGGTACTGGAAACAGGCACCGGCATTTGCCACATCTATGTGGACCAGTGGGCCAATCAAACGATGGCCCTGGACATTATGGAGAACGCCAAATGCTCTCGGCCCAGTGTGTGCAACGCCGCCGAGGTGTGCCTGGTCCACCGGGCCATCGCCGAGGAGTTCCTGCCCAAGCTGCGTCGGCGGCTGACGGAGGACCGGGCTGCCGCCGGCCTGCCCCCCGTGGAACTGCGCCTGGACCGCTCCGCCGCGGCGGTCATTCCGGGCACTCCCGCCGGGGAGCGGGACTTTGACACGGAGTTTTTGGACTACATTCTGGCAGTCAAGGTAGTGGACAGCTTGGAAAACGCGGTGGACCACATCGCCGCCCACTCCACCGGCCACTCTGACGCCATTGTCACCGGCGACGAGAGGGCTGCCCACGCCTTTCAACAGCGGGTGGACTCTGCCGCCGTGTACTGGAACGCCTCCACCCGCTTTACCGACGGCGGTGAATTTGGACTGGGGTGTGAGATGGGCATTTCCACCCAAAAGCTCCATGCCCGGGGCCCCCTGGGGCTGGCGGAGCTGTGTTCCTACAAAACTATCGTCCGGGGCAGCGGCCAGATACGATAGATTTGGTAAATTTTTTGTCTGGTATTTTTCCAGCTTTTGTGTATAATGAGCCCAGAGAATGACTTTTCCAGAAGGAGAAAGGATGGATTCCCATGAATCGTCATATTTTGGATTTCCTCCAGACTACCCGTGAGCTGTTGGAGTCTGACCAGGTGCGGATGATGGGCCGGTGGAAGCACCATGGCCCTATTTCCACCCTGGACCATTCCCTGTTTGTGGCCTACTTGTCCTACCGCGCCGCCAAGGTACTGGGGCTGGATGCTCGGGCCGCTGCCCGGGGAGGACTGCTCCACGACCTGTATCTGTACGACTCTAAGGATAAGTCCGCCCATCCCGGCTGGCAGTGCTTTGACCATCCACGGGCGGCCGCTCGAAACGCCGGGGAGCTGACCTGGCTGTCCGACAAGGAGCGGAACATCATCCTGTCCCATATGTGGCCCCTGGGTGGAGCTCTGCCCAGGTCTCGAGAGGCTTGGCTGGTGGACCTGGTGGACACCCTTTGCGCCGGACTGGAAATGTCCCGCGTTTACCATCCCGCCCGTCTGCGGGAGCGGCTCGGAGTGCGCCCCCTCCTGCCCGCCTGTGCCTGATTTTTATCTCTCCTCCACCTGCTGGAGGAGAGTTTTTTTGCGAAGTTGGGGGATTTTGCGGTGAAATTGTGCTTTCTGGCCTTTTTGAAAAAATTTTCCTTGTCACGGGAAAAAAGACCTGATAATATGCTATAATGTCTATAGTCCTGATTTCAGGGCCTGTTAAGCCAGAGCAAAAGGAGAATTCAATATGCGTGATCGTCAGGCCGCTTTGGAAGCCAAACGCCAGGCTCTGCTGGAGGCGGGCGTGGATATGATGGACCCCTCCTCTGTGTATGTGGAGGACTCGGTCCAGGTGGGCGAGGGGACCCAGCTCCTCCCCGGCACCATTTTACGCGGGGACACCGTGGTGGGCAGGAACTGCCAGATTGGGCCCAACGTGATGCTCACCAGCTGCACAGTGGAGGATGAATGCGCCATCAACGCCTCCCAGTGTGAGGAGAGCGTCATTCGGAAGGGCTGCCAAATTGGCCCCTATACCCACATCCGCCCCCACTGTGTGGTAGGCGAGGGGTCCAAGATCGGCGCCTTTGTCCAGCTGAAGAACTGCAATCTGGGCAAAGGGACCAAGATGGCCCACCTGACTTATGTGGGGGACAGCGACGTGGGGGACGACTGCAACTTTGGCTGCGGCACCGTCACCTGCAATTATGACGGCTTTCAGAAGCACCGCACCATCATCGGAAGCAACGTGTTCGTGGGCTGCAACACCAACTTTGTCCCCCCAGTACAGATTGGGGACGGGGCCTTTATCGCCGCTGCTACCACGGTTACCCAGGATGTGCCCCAGGACGCCATGGTCATCGGCCGCACCCGCCAGCAGGTGAAAGAGGGCTGGGCCGCCGCCAACCGGGAGAAAAAGCGCAAAAAGTGAGGGGACGCCTCACACAACATAGGAACGGGGCCGGCGGCGACAGCCGGACCCAAAAATATTAGGAGGAAGCTGTATTATGATCGCACACGGGAAGGATATCAAGGTCTTTACCGGCAATTCCAACCCCCAGCTGGCCAAGGACATCTGTAAGGAGCTGGGCATCCCCCTCGGGAGCTCCGAGGTAGGAGCCTTCTCCGATGGAGAAAATTTTGCCTCCATCTATGAGACTGTCCGCGGCTCCGACGTTTTCGTGGTCCAGTCCACCTGCTCCTTTGTCGATGAGGGAAAGCCCGGCACCGTCAACGATTCCCTGATGGAACTGCTCATCATGATCGATGCCCTGAAGCGGGCCTCCGCCGGCCGCATCACCGCTGTTATCCCCTATTTCGGCTACGCCCGCCAGGACCGCAAAACCAAGCCTCGGGACCCCATCTCCGCCAAGCTGGTGGCCAACCTGATCACCACGGCGGGAGCGGACCGGGTGCTGACCATGGACCTCCACGCCAACCAGATCCAGGGCTTCTTTGATATCCCAGTGGACAATCTGTTGGGCTCCCCCATCTTTGTGGAGCACTTTACCCAGAAGTACGCCTCCTGCCATGATGACACTATGATCGTGTCGCCCGACGTAGGCTCCGTGGCCCGGGCCCGGGCCTTTGCCCAGAAGCTGAATATGCCCCTGGCCATCGTGGACAAGCGCCGCCAGAAGGCCAACTCCTCCGAGGTCATGAATATCATCGGTGATGTGCGGGATAAGCACGTCATCCTTCTGGACGACATGGTGGATACCGGCGGTTCTCTGTGCCACGCGGCTAAGGCGCTGGTAGAGATTGGCGGCGCCCGGGATGTTACCGCCTGCGCCTCCCATGGCGTGCTGTCCGGCCCCGCCATCCAGCGCATCATGGACAGCGTGCTGGACGAGGTGATCTTCCTGAATACCATCCCCGCGAAGCCTGGTATCCAGTGCCCCAAGATCAAGTACATCTCTGTGGCCCACATGTTTGCCGAGGCCATCAGCCACATCTACATGGAGACCTCCGTTTCTCCCCTTTTCCTGTAAGAACAAACCTCCAGGGGCGGGCTTTTGCCCGCCCCTGTTTTCAAAGAAGGGACCGCGATGTTTTTGAAAAAAGATGCCGGCGGCATCAACTGGCTGCTGGTCTGCCTGGGAAATCCCGGAGAAAAGTACGAAGATACCCGCCACAACGTGGGCTTCATGGTGGCCGACGAGATCGGCGAGCGCCAGCACGCCCCCATCCAGAAGCTGAAATTCAGGGCGCTGACCAATATCTTCACCATTTCCGGGGAAAAGGTGCTGGTGATGAAGCCGGTCACCTATATGAACCTGTCTGGCGAGGCGGTGCGGCAGGCGGCAGATTTTTACAAGGTTCCGCCTGACCATGTGCTGGTAGTGTTGGACGATACCGCGCTGGCTGTGGGCAAACTGCGCGTCCGGAGGGGCGGCTCCGCCGGCGGACACAACGGGTTGAAAAGCATCATCCAGCACCTGGGCACAGATCAGTTTCCCCGCCTGCGGGTAGGCGTGGGCGAGAAGCCCCACCCGGACTACGACTTGGCCGACTGGGTGCTGGGCAGGTTCACCGGCGAGGACAAGAAGGCCATCGACGCCGCGGTGAAGCGAGCGGCCGACGGGGTGGAGTGTATTTTGAAGGACGGCCTGGAGCAGGGAATGAATCGGTTTAACGGGTAGGGCAGAACTTTTTGAGGAGGGTGTCCAGATGGGAGAGCTGATGACCGGGATCGCCTGCGGCCGGACACTGAAGAAGCTGGCGGGGATGGCCCGCCCCCTGTGGGAGCGGTGCGACCCAATGCCGCTGAGGCGCGCCATCGAGAATCGGTATGCCGGCGGCCCCCGGCGGGAGCGCCAGCTGGTCCAAGATCTCTATACCACCTATTATGTGGGTGCCCTGATCGCGGCGGGGGAGGTAGTGACGCCGGAATCTGTGATGAAGGCCCAGTTAGAGGACAGGCACAGCGGCAACGGCGCCCTGTACTGGGGGCTGGCCGCCCTGATCCATATCCAGTGGGAGCGCTGGGACCAGGCCCTTCAGGCCCAGGTTCAGGCCATGGCCAACTATGACGACTGCCCCCTGCGGCGGGACGTCCGGCGGGAGCTCCAGCGCCTGCTGTGCGTCACGGGCTACGCCTTGAAGATCCACAGTAGTACCCTGGAGGGGCTGGAGGACGATTTGTCCGCCTTGGCAGACAGCGCCGTCAACCGGTTCCAGCGGGTAGAGGCCCGGCTGCTGCTGGGGCGGTATCACCTGACTGTGGGAAATACCCAGGCGGCCCGGGACCATCTGGAATTTGCGCTGGCCCAGGGCGGGGAAACCTATGTCGGGCTGCTGGCGGACGACCTGCTGAGGGAGCTGGAGGGCCGGGAGCCCAGCCCGGAGCGCCAATGGCGTCGGGCCATGCTTCGGGTGGAAGAGGAAACCAGGAGGATGGCGGATACCTGCGATCCTTGGCCCCTGCTGGCGGCCCTGGAGGCTGCCCAAGCCTGTCAGATCCCTGCCCCTGCCCGCACCGGACTCCGGATGCTGGAGGCCACCGCTCTGGTCAACCTGGGCCGGGAGGAGGAGGCCGAGGCCCTGCTGGACCAGGTCCCGGACCAGGAGCAGGGGGATTACAGGATGCAGAAGCTGCAACTCAGGGCCATCCTGTGCAACCGCCGGGGCCGGACCGAGGAGGCGGAGGAGCTGGCCGGAAAGATGGAGGAGCTGATGGTCCAGGCGGGCAGGGACAATGGACGGCGGGAGGTGTTTTGCCTCCGGTGCACCGCCCGCCTCAAGCGGGGGGAGGCGGATGGACTGGAGGAGGGCCTTCGGCGGTACATCACCTGCGGCGGGCCTCTCCTTTCTCAGGTCGGTGACCACTTGCTGCTGGGCCGGTACTGCCTGGCCGTGGGGAGAATAGAGGAGGCCGGGGAGCACCTGACCTTTGCGGCGGAGCGGGGCGGGCCCATGTATGTGGGAAAAGAGGCGGCGCAGCTGCTTCGGACCCTCCGCCAATCCCCGCGGGACGGAAAAAATTAAGAGAGAATTAAGAGAATATACCTCTTTTTTTAACAGAGCCGTGCTATTCTGACCGGGCAATACATAGGATTTCAGGAGGTATTCTGTGATGAACCGATGGATTTTAACCCATGCCCGGCTAGCCTTCTGGCTGTGGACTGTTCCCTCCCTGGCCCTGTTGGTCTGGTATGCCGCGCGGAACGAGGGGGAGGGCCTAATGACCGCCTACGCCCTGTTTGTCCTCTGGGAAGCGGCGGGGTTTTGGGGGATCAACGGATTCCTGTGCGGCTGGGCCCGGCGGCCGGCATTCCGGGCGATGGACGAGTATTGTGACCCGGAACCCCTGCTGGAACTGTGCCGCATGGTGCTGAAGCAGAACCCCAAGTCCCTTTTTTACCGGGTGTTTGAGGGCTATGCCCTGGCTCTGTTGGGCCGGCGTAGGGAGGCGGAGGACTCTGCTCACATGGCCGCGGAGCAGCCCCGGCTGTGGAAAAACCCGCCCCTTCTAGCTGTGTGGCTCACCCAGCTCCCTCCAGAGGACCCGGAGCGGGAACGAGGAGAGCTGGCCATGGAACGGCTGGTCCGCCGGCTCTCTCCCCAAAAGCGGGCTGTCCTGGCCAGGGCCGGGACCATGCGGGACCGGGCGGCCCAGATCCAGGAGGCGCGGCCTGAGCTAGAGCCTCTGCTGCTGGCCGATCTGGAACAGGCCGGCTGTACCCGGGAACAGGTAGCGGCCCACATGGCGCTGGGGATCTATTACCAGCGCCGGGGGTTGGAGAACAAGGCCCAGGAGCATCTGTCCTTTGTGGTTGCCCGCGGGGGACGGCTGGCAGTCCGTACGGAGGCGGAGCGGATGCTGTGCCGCCTATCAGGAAAGGGTTGAGGCAAGCGGGGGACAACGTCCTTCCGGTTCGCCTGGGTTTTCTTCCTTTTGGATGACCCTCTGAACGGGGCGGTCCCACTTACCGCCCTGTTCCTCTTGACACGGGCCTATTCTGGAGTAAACTTTTATCCATACCAAAGAGATCACCCCCTGTCCGGTTGGATTGGGGGCTTTGCCGCGTTGCTTCGGAGGTTTTGTTATGATGCAGCTGCTTATTGACGCCCTGAACCGCATCCCTGAATTCCAGCAGCTCCTCTCCGCCCTGGAGGGGGGCCGCTCTCCCGCCGCCCTGTCCGGTGTGGCGGCGGTCCACCGGGCTCACATGGCCGCGGGGATTGGGACGATGACCGGGCGGCCCGTGGTAGTGGTGTGTGCCGACGAAGGGGAGGGGGAACGGCTGGCCCGGGATCTGACTGCCTTCGTAGGTCAGGAGGTGCCGGTTCTTACCCCGCGCTCCTTTACCTTCCACAATGCCGCCACCGTCTCCCGCCAGTGGGAGCACCGGAGGCTGGCCCTGATGGAG
Organism: Muriventricola aceti; assembly: GCF_025567565.1. Taxonomy (NCBI): domain Bacteria; kingdom Bacillati; phylum Bacillota; class Clostridia; order Eubacteriales; family Oscillospiraceae; genus Muriventricola; species Muriventricola aceti. Next base: position 224,663 of record NZ_JAOQKF010000004.1, read on the forward strand.
AAGCTGGCCGCGGGGCGGCTTCCCTTCCTGGTAGCCACGGTGGAGGGCTTGCTCCAGCGCACCCTTCCGCCACAGGCGCTGGAGCAGTATTGCTTCCGACTGAAAGTCGGCCAGAGCCAGGACCTGGCCCAGCTGGCGGAAGCCCTGTCGGCCGCGGGATACATCCGGTGTGACCAGGTGGAGGGTGTGGGCCAGTTCGCCCTCCGGGGCGGCATCCTGGATGTGTATGCCCCCGGTATGGATGCCCCAGCCCGGGTGGAGTTTTTCGGGGATGAGGTGGACGCCATGGGTTCCTTTGACCTGTCCACCCAGCGGCGGACGGAAAATTTGGAGGAGGTCCGTCTTCTCCCGGCCGCCGAGACGCTGCCTCAGCTGGCCCCAGGGGGACTGGCCGGGTTGTCGGAGCGGCTCCGCCAACTGGCGGCTAAGGCCGCCCAGAACGGCTTAAAGGAGCTGGCAGCCACCTTGGAGCAGGACCGGGAGGCCATTTCCCAGGGCCGTTCCTTCCCGGCTATGGACCGCTATCTGCCGTTGATCTACCCCAAGGCGGCTTCCGCCGCCCACTATCTCCCCGGAGATGCCTGTGTGGTATTCTCCGAATGCGCCCGGGTGGCTGACCGGGCCAAGACCTGGCAGTGGCAGCTGGATGAGGACGTGAAGTCCCTGCTGGAGCGGGGGCTGCTGGATGGCTCCTGCGGCGAGCTGTCCCTGACCTTCTCCCAGCTCACCGCCCTGCTGCGGGACTGGCCGGTGGTCTATCTGGACTCCTTTACCACCTCCGCCTATCCTGACCCGCCCAAGGTGCTGCTGTCCATCACCGCCAAGCAGCTTCCCTCCTTTGGGGCCAGTCTGGAGACGGCGGTCCAGGACTTGGCTCACTACCAGAACAGCGGCTTTTCCTCCTTGGTGCTGGTGTCCGGGGAGCAGCGGGCCTTGGATCTACAGGGACTGCTCCGGGAGCAGAAGGTAAAGTCGGCTGTGGATTTCCAGATGAAGGAGCTGCCCCGGCCTGGGCAGACGGTCATCACCGTGGGCGGCCTGTCCGGGGGAATGGAGTATCCATCCATCCAACTGGCCGTCATCACAGAGGGCGACCCGCGGGCCATCAAAAAGCCGCGGGCCCGGAAAGATGCCACCAACCGGCAAAAGCTGAAGTCCTACGCCGACCTGTCCCCCGGCGACCTGGTGGTTCATGAGCACCATGGAGTGGGCCGCTATGTGGGTATGGTCAAAATGCAGGTAGACGGCGTGGAGAAGGACTATGTGAAGATCGCCTATGCCGGCACCGATGTGCTCTATGTCCCAGCCACCCAACTGGATATGGTGTCCAAGTACATTGGCGGCGGCGAGGACGCGGCGGAGACCAAGAAGCTGAACAAACTGGGGGGCACCGAGTGGGAGAAGGCCAAGACCCGGGCCAAAAAAGCGGTTCAGGACCTGGCCAAGGGGCTTATTCAGCTCTACGCCCAGAGACAGCGTCAGCCAGGATATGCCTTTTCTCCTGATTCCCCATGGCAGAGGGAGTTCGAGGAGCAGTTCGAATACACCGAGACGGAGGACCAGTTGCGCTGCATCCAGGAGATCAAAACAGATATGGAGCGGGCCTCCCCAATGGACCGCCTCCTCTGTGGCGACGTGGGCTACGGAAAGACGGAGGTAGCCTTCCGGGCCATGATGAAGTGCGTGCTGGACGGCAAGCAGGCCGCTATCCTGGTGCCTACCACCGTATTGGCCCGTCAGCACTATCTCACCGCCCTGCGCCGCTTTGCCAAATATCCGGTGAACATTGACGTGGTGTCCCGGTTCCGTACCCCCGCCCAGATGAAGGAGACACTGCGTCAGGTGGAGAACGGTTCGGTCGATATCCTGATTGGCACTCACCGCCTGTTCAATAAGGATGTGAAGTTCAAGGATCTGGGGCTGCTGGTGGTGGACGAGGAGCAGCGTTTCGGTGTGCAGCACAAGGAGAAGCTGAAGGAGCAGTTCAAGCAGGTGGACGTCCTTACCCTGTCCGCCACCCCCATCCCACGCACACTGAATATGGCCCTGTCCGGTATCCGGGATATGTCTACCCTGGAGGAACCGCCGGCGGACCGCCAGCCGGTCCAGACCTATGTGCTGGAGCACGATTGGGGGGTGTTGGCCGACGCCATGCGCCGGGAGCTGGAGCGGGGCGGCCAGGTCTACTACCTCCACAACCGGGTGGAGACCATCGACCGCTGCGCCGCCCGTGTTCAGACGCTGCTGGGGGAGGATGCGGCGGTGGGTGTGGCCCACGGCAGGATGACCCAGGAGGCCATCGACGACGTGATGAGCCGGATGACCGACGGGGAGTTGAACGTGCTGGTGTGTACCACCATCATCGAGACGGGCATCGACCTGCCCAACGCCAACACCCTTATCATCGAAAACGCCGACCAGCTTGGCCTGGCCCAGCTCCACCAGATTCGGGGCCGGGTGGGCCGGTCCAGCCGCCGGGCCTTCGCCTATCTGACCTACCGTCGGGGCAAGGTGCTCACCGAGGTGGCCTCCAAGCGGCTGGAGGCTATCCGGGAGTTTGCCGAATTTGGCTCCGGCTTCAAGATCGCCATGCGGGATCTGGAGATCCGGGGGGCGGGCAATGTGCTGGGTCCGGAGCAGAGCGGCTTTATGCTCTCGGTGGGCTATGATATGTACTTGAAGCTGCTGGAGGAGGCCGTCCTGCTGGAGCAGGGACAGGAGGTCCCCACACGTGCCGAGTGCTCCGCCAACCTGTCGGTGGCCGCCTCCATCCCCGACCGGTATGTGCCCTCCCCGGAGCAGCGGATGGACCTGTACCGTCGCATCGCCGCCATCCGGGAGGAGAGCGACGCTGACGACCTGGTGGATGAGCTTATCGACCGCTACGGCGAGCCTCCAAGGACTGTAAACAACCTGATCTCCGTGGCGCTGCTCCGGGCGGACGCCGCCCGGGCCGGCGTCACCGACATCGACCAGAGGAATGGCTGCCTGCTGCTGACCATCCCTCAATTCGATCTGCGTCAGGTATCCCTCCTGTGTGGAGATCGCAAGTACAAGGGCCGGCTCCTTTTCTCCGCCGGGGAGCTCCCGTACCTCTCCCTGCGGCTGAAGCAGGGGGAGGACGCTCTGCGGGCGGCCCGTACCCTGGTGGCCGACTACGCCGCCGGAGGTGAGGGGCCCGTGGAGGAGTGACCGCCCGCCGTGGCCCGGCCCGTGCCCCAGGGGAGCGGGCCCTCACTTGCCCTTGCTCCCCGCTTCATTTTGTGTTATGATGATATGCGTCCGCGGGCCTTTGGCCTAAGAGAGACAAAACTTGTCCTGATGAGAAAGGAATCCTATCTCCATGATCATGATGAAACGAATCCTGTCCCTGGCCCTTGCGCTGGCACTGGGGACCACGCTGTTGAGCGGCTGCTCCAAGGGGGACGGCTCGGAGGACAGCAGCACCAGCGGCTCTTCCGCCGACACCTCCGCCCCCTCTGAAGTTGAGCCCATGGACCTGACCGGAGTCACGGACCCCTATCAGGCTACCGCCGGCGTCCCCGGAAACACCGTAGTGGCCAAGGTGGGCGACTATGAGATCACCGCTGAAAGCCTGCTCTACTGGCTGAACTACAACATCGAGTATCAGTTGCAGCAGTATGCCATGTTTGGCCTGACCGACCTGCCATGGGACAGCGAAACAGAGGACGGCACCTTAGCGGACACGCTAAAGAACGCTGCCCTTCAGATTGCCGCCTATTACCGCCTGGTTCCGGAACTGTGCGCGGAGAAAGGGCTGTCCCCAGATCAGGAGATGCTGGACCAGGTGGCGGCCTTTCTAGACAGCGCCGTTCAGGAGCTGGGCGGCCAGGAAACGATGGAGCACTACTTTTGGGCCAGCATGATGACCCCGGACCAGTTCCGCAGTATGTACGAGGGGGTCAGCCTGGATGAACAGCTCCAGGAGCTCTACTACGGCGAGGGGAGCGAGGGCTATCCCACCGACGCCGAGGTGCTCTCCTATGCCCAGGATGAGCTGGGCGTCTATCGGGCCAAGCACATTCTGCTGCTGACCAAGGATATGGAGCAGACTGTCACCAATGAGGACGGGACCACCGGGTATGCCCCCTTAGACGACGCCACAGTAGCGGAGAAGAAGGCGCTGGCAGATGACCTGCTGGCCCAGCTAAGGGCTGCGGAGGACCCCATCGCCCTCTTTGACGAACTGATGAACGAGCACAGCGAGGACAGCGGCCTAGCCGCCAATCCTGATGGGTACACAACCACTAAGGGCCAGATGGTCCCAGAGTTTGAGAACACTGCTTTGGCCCTGAAGGACGGGGAGATCAGCGACGTGGTGGAGAGCACCTATGGCTACCACATCATTCTTCGGCTGCCTCTGGACCCCGCTGACTACCGCGGGCAGATGGTGGCGGACAAAATGGAGATTCTGAGTCAGCAGTGGCTGGATGAGTACGGCGTCGTGCCCACCGAGGCCTTTGAGCAGATCGATCCCATCGCCTTCCGGACCCAGGTTACGGCCCTGCAGGCAGCGGTTCAGCAGGAGATCGCGGCCATCTATGAGGCCGCGGAGGATGACGCGGACTCCTCCGCCCCCTCCGATGGCTCCAGTCCCGCGACAGACAGTTCCAGCGCCTCTGGAAGCCAGGGATAAATCCAAAAAACGGGAGGCTCTCTTTTGAGAGCCTCCCGTTTTTTGCTGTTCAGGGAGCGGATTACTCCGCCCAGGCGATGAACTGGACCTCCACAGGGGCATTACCGGGCAGGGTGCCCATACCGATGGCGGCCCGGGCGCCTATGCCGGCGTCGCCCAGCTTCTCATAGAGATAGTCGGAAACCAGGTCGCCGATCTTGGCGTGGGAAGTAAAGTCGGGGGCGGCGTTGATATAAACAGTGAGGGACAGGATCTGGGTGATCTTCTCCCCAGGCTGTACACAGCTGAGGGCGGCGTTCAAGGCGTTGGCGGTGGCCTGGTCCGCGGCCTGGCGGTAGTCCTCTACGGAGACGCCGCTCTCCACCTTGCCGGACATAATCAGCTGGCCGTTCAGGCGGGGGGTCATGCCGGCGGTAAAGATCAGGTTGCCCTTCCGGACGGCGGGCTTATACTTGCCCTGCGGGATCGGATTACTCATAACAGACACTCCTTTATGTTTTGGTAATATTAAGTAGCGGCTGTGTTTAGGCGTGGTACCGCTGGGCCATCTGGCAGATGCGCTCCACAGCGGCCACGGCAGCCTGGTGATCCTGGGAGAAGTTCAGGCGGACGCTGTCCGTGAACTGGGGACCGAACTCGGTGCCGGGGGTGACGGTGACGGCGGCCTGAGCCCGGCACAGCTTAACGAACTGGTCCAGGGTGACCTTCAGAGCGGGGAGCTGGAGGAAGATGTAGCTGCCGCCCTCGGTGGGACGGGCCCAGCAGCCGGGGTACTTGGCGACAACCTTCAGCAGATCGTCCCGGATGGCCTTGTGGTCGGCTACCCGCTTCTCCATCCACCCATCGGGCTCGGAGAACCAGCTGAGATAGGCGGACTGGCAGTAGCCGGCGGTCCGCAGGGACACGATAGCCTGGAGCTTTTCCATGCGGGTGATGATGTGGGCGGAGCCGTAGGCCACACCCAGACGGAAGCCGCTGAGGGACTCGGTCTTGGAGGGGCCAATGATGGTGATCAGAGTGTCGGGCTTCTCCTCCAGGGCGCGCAGGTGGGTGTAGGGCTGGTCCTTATCGAAGAGCTGGCGGGAGTACAGCTCGTCGGCGATGACGGCCACATTGTACTTCTTGGCCAGCCGGCCGATGGCGGCTACCTCTTCAGGGGAGTAGATGACACCAGTGGGGTTATTGGGGTTGGAGTACAGGAATACCTTTACGCCGCTCTGGAAGGCCTTTTCCAGCGCCTCCAGGTCCAGACCGGAGTAACGGTCCACATCCTTCCAGTGGATGGGCACAGGGACCAGCTCGCCGTCAAAGAACTCCACCAGCTTGCGGTTGGCAAAATAGTCGGGCTCGATGATGGCCACCTTGTCCCCGCGACCGATGAGGGAGCCCATGGCCAGGAACAGTGCGCCCTGGGTGCCGGGAGTCAGAATCAGCTCGCTGGCCGCGTCCACAGGGGCGCCGCTAAACTCGGTGAGCTTCTGGGCCAGATAGGCGCGGATATCGCTCTTGCCGCGGTACTCGGTGTAGGCCTGGTGGCCGCCTCCCACCACATAGCCCTCCACAAACTTCTCCAAGCTGCCGGGGATGGGCTTGTGTGCGTCCACGTCGCCGTGGGAGAAGTCTACGGGGGTGCCGGGGATGGGATCGCCCTCCATGGGCAGAGCCTCCTGCTTCTGCAGGGTCTCCTGGCCGGGAGCGTTGTCACAGCCCAGCTTTGAGAATTTTTCAGTGATGTAATCCATATTCAACATACCTCCTGAATAGTGGTCAGTGCCGTCTCCTCCAGAGGAGGAAGAGTGCCGGTCCGCCTTTGATAGCTCTATTTTAGTAGCATCCCGCCAGAAAATCAATTACAGAAAATTATATAAGAATATATCTAAAAAATTTTAAGGTTGCCCCAAGGGGCCCTGTTGAGGTAAAATAAATCATTCTAATACGATTAAAATAAGGAGGGAGGTCCTATGCTCCGAGACAGGGAATATGTCTATGCTGTTTACCAGGAGCGCAGCTTTTCCAGGGCGGCCCAGCGGCTGTTTATTTCTCAGCCAGCCCTCAGCAGCAAGGTGAAGAAGGTGGAGGAGCGGGTGGGAGCCCCCCTCTTTGACCGCAGCACCAACCCCATCCGCCTGACTCCCGCCGGCAAATGCTATGTGGAGGCGGTGGAGCAGGTGATGGGCATAGAGGACGAGCTCCGCAGCCGCCTCGCCCAGCTGGCCGACCAGCGGGAGGGGGCCATCACCATTGGAGCATCCGCCTATTTCTGCTCCTATGTGCTGTCTGAGCTGGCGATGGAATTTCAGCGCCGGTACCCCGGCTATGTGGTCAGCCTGCTGGAAGGCAATACCAGCGACCTGACTAAGTGTCTACAGTCCGGTGTCATTGACTTCATGCTGGATATTTACCCCTTGGATACCAACCTGTTTCAGGGCCAGCTTTGGGGGCAGGAGGAGCTGATCCTGGCCGTCCCGGCGGGACTGGAGATCAACCAGGAGATGGCGGAGTGGCGCCTCACGTTTGAACAGGTCCGATCAGGCAGCGGCATGGGGGTGGACAGCCACCGGACGCCTCTGTCCGCCTTTGCCAAGGAGGGCTTTCTGCTGCTGAAGAAGGGGAGCGACACCTACCGCCGGGTGCTGAAGCTGTGCCGCAACGCGGGCTTTACCCCCAAGGTGAATATGTACCTGGACCAGATGCTGACCGCCTATCATGTGGCGGAGAACGGCCATGGCCTCACCTTTGTCCGCCCCCGGGTGCTGGACCATGTGAAGCCCACGGACCAGCTCTACTTCTACGAGATCGACGACGAGAATGTGATGCGGACCCTCTATCTCTACTACCGGAGGGAATCTTCCCTCCCGGCTATCTATACCGATTTCCTGGACTTTATGGACAAAAATCGGCAGGAGGAGTGAACCCACACCCCCGAACCTCTGGTTCGGGGGATTTTTATGCCCCAGCCTCTCTTTTTTTCTTCCCCCCAGGATTCTCCAAAAAATGGACAGGCCCAAGGCTATACTGAAAGAGAAGCTGAGAAGGAGCGTGGTACATATGAGTGACTGGCACAGCCGGCCTTTGGAACAGGTAATGAAAGAGCTGGACAGCCGTCCCTCCGGCCTGACGGAGCGGGAGAGCGCCCAGCGGCTGGAGCGGCTGGGTCCCAACCAACTGGAGCCGCCCAGAAAGCCCTCTGTGCTGGCCCGGGTGCTAGGCCAGTTGAAGGACCCTATGATCCTGGTGCTGCTGGGGGCGGCCGCCCTGTCCCTGGCGGCCAGCGGCGGGGAGGACTGGTTGGACGGCGCTATCATTCTAATTATTGTTCTGGTCAACGGAGTCATCTCCATCACCCAGGAGGACCACGCCCAGCAGGCCTTGGAGGAGCTGAGGCGGATGTCCTCCCCACAGGCCCATGTCCTGCGGGAGGGGCGGGCAAAAAAGATATCCGCCGCCGCCCTGGTGCCTGGGGACGTGATCCTGCTGGAGGCGGGGGACATGGTGCCCGCTGACGCTAGAGTTATGGAGTGCAGCCGCCTCCAGGCGGACGAGTCGGCCATGACCGGCGAATCGGTCCCCGTGGAAAAGGGAGCCCACGACCGGCTGCCTGAGGAGGCCGCTCTGGGGGACCGGACCAACATGGTGCTCTCTGGCACCATGATCACCGCCGGCCGAGGGACCGCCCTGGTGGTGGCCACGGGGATGGACACCCAGATGGGGCGGATCGCCAACCTGCTTCTGGAGGACAAGGAGGGCGACACGCCGCTCCAGCGAAAAATGGGGGAGATCTCCAAATCCCTGTCCTTCCTGTGCCTGTCGGTGTGCGCTGTCATGTTCGGAGTGGGACTGATTCAGGGAAAAAATATGCTGGATATGTTTCTTACCGCCGTATCCCTGGCGGTAGCTGCCATTCCTGAGGGGCTGCCAGCCATCGTCACCATCGTCCTGGCCCTGGGCATCCAGCGTATGGCGGCCCGGGGGGCCATAGTAAAAAAGCTGCCTGCCGTAGAAACGCTGGGCTGTGCCAGCGTCATCTGCTCGGATAAGACAGGGACACTGACCCAAAACCGGATGACGGTCCAGGAGCTATGGACACCTGCTGGCGGCCATCGGCGGGACGCCCTGCTGGCCGGCTGCCTGTGCTCTGACGCCAGGCTGGAGTGGAAGGCGGGGGCGCCTACCGCTGTCGGTGACCCCACCGAAGGGGCCTTGGTGGTGGCGGCCGCCCGGGAAGGGGTGGACCAGGAAAAGGAGGAACAGAACTGGCCACGGACGGCGGATCTGCCCTTTGACTCCGGACGAAAGCTTATGTCCACCATTCATGCCAGGGAGGACGGGAGCTGGACTGTTTTTGTCAAGGGGGCCCCTGACATCCTGCTGGAGCGATGTGTGGCTGGCCCCCGCGGGCCTCTGTCCGCCCAAGACAGGCGGGCGGTGCTGGAGGCCAATGAGGCCATGGCCCAAAAAGCCCTGCGTGTCATCGCCGTGGCCCGGCGGGAGCTGCACATCCTGCCGCCTGGGCTGGAGCCGCGGGCGGTGGAGAGCGGCTTGACCTTCCTGGGTCTCTTTGGCCTGATGGACCCGCCCCGGCCGGAGGTAAAGGCGGCCGTGGCTCGCTGCCACCTGGCCGGAGTCCGTCCCGTGATGATCACCGGAGACCACAGGGCAACCGCCGCCGCCGTGGCCCGGGAGCTGGACATTATCCGCCCCGGAGAGTGGACCGTGACAGGCGGCGAGCTGGACTTCATGCCCCAGGAGGTGTTGGAGGAGGACATCGAAAAATTTGCCGTCTTTGCCCGGGTGACTCCGGAGCACAAAATGCGCATCGTAAAGGCGTGGCAGAAGCGGGGCCATGTGGTGGCCATGACTGGAGACGGCGTCAATGATGCCCCTGCCCTCAAGACGGCGGACATCGGCTGCGCCATGGGAGTGGCGGGCACCGACGTGGCCAAGGGGGCAGCCCACATGATTCTCACGGACGACAACTTCTCCACCATCGTTTCCGCCATCGAGGAAGGGCGGGGCATCTACTCCAACATTCGAAAAGCCATTCACTACCTCCTCTCCTGCAACATCGGGGAGATCTTCACCATCTTTGCCGCCACTCTGCTGGACTTCGGACAGATGCCTCTGGTCCCTGTGCAGCTGCTTTGGCTCAACCTGGTTACAGACTCCCTGCCCGCCCTGGCGCTGGGGGTGGAGCCTGTGGAGGAGGGGGTTATGGAAGAGAAGCCAAGGGACGCCGCGGCCGGCCTCTTTGATCAAAAATTTTCTTTCCGACTGGCCTGGCAGGGCCTGATGGTGGGCGGACTCACCCTGGCGGCTTACTTTTTGGGCTTTACCAGGCTGGCTGCTCCAGGCATGGAGGGGGCCGTGGCCAACACCATGGCCTTTGCCACGCTGACCCTGTGCCAGCTGTTTCACGCCTTCAATGTCCGCAGCGAGGACCGCTCCCTCTTTGCCCAGGGGGCGCTGTCCAACCCGGCTATGAACCGGGCGTTCCTGGTGGGAATGGCGCTTCAACTGTCGGTGCTGCTGGTGCCTCCGCTCCAGGGCGTATTTGCGGTGACTGCCATGGACAGCGCCCAGTGGTTAGCTGTCTTTGGGCTGGCGGCGGCCCCCATTCCCATCTGCGAGATCACCAAGGCGCTGGGACGGAAGGGAGAGCGAGGGGAGCGGGAGGAGCGGTCTGCCGTCAGAGAGAAAGCAAAACGGTAAAAGTCCCTCCATTCCAGCGGGAAAAATTGATTTTTACATAATCTCCCTTCTTCTTGGCAAACTATGCCGGAAGGAGGGAGCTGTCATGTCAAACAAAAATCAGGTGGACGGGCCCCATCCCCGCAAGGAACCCCTGTTTCCCGGACCGCTCTCACTGGAAAATCTGGAGGCGGCATTTGCCGGCTGTGCCGACTTCAGCAAGCGGCAGATGTACCTCCACGGGGACAGGGAGCGGATGGTGACTGTCTGTTATCTGTTGGGAATGGCCCGAAATGAGAGACTGAACGACTATATCCTGCGTCCCCTGACCCAGAATCCGGCACTGAGCCAGGTGTCAGAGGGAGAATTGTTTTCTATGCTCCAGTATGGGGCCTTATACAATCTGGCCGCGGTCCGGCGGGATACACTGGACGATGTGGTCAATGACCTGATCCTGGGAAGCTGCGCTTTGTTTTTTGACGGCCGGATAGACGCGCTTACTCTGCCTGTCCCCACAGAGGAAAAACGGTCGGTGGGGGAGCCGGACAATGAACCTGCCCTGAAGGGAAGCCGTGAGTCCTTTGTGGAGTCGGTGCGTACCAACACCGCTATGGTACGCCGCCATCTGAAGGCCCCCCAACTGAAAATCAAGGAGCAGATCGTAGGCCGGCAGTCCAGGACGGTGGTGGATGTACTCTTTTTGGACGGCATCGCCGATCCGGACACTGTGTCCCAGCTGGAGGAAAGGCTGGCGGACCTGGATATAGACGGGGTGGAAGCGACCGGCAATCTGGAGGAGTATCTGGTGGAGGGAGACAGAAGCCCCTTCCCTCTGATGGCCTATACCCAGCGGCCGGACCGCTTCTGCCAGGGCCTGCTGGAGGGAAGGGTGGGCCTGCTGGCCGACGGGATCCCCCTGGGGTGGCTGGTGCCTGGCACTATCGACCAGTTTTTCAAGACCGGACAGGACCAAGCCTACCACTGGATGGTGTCCTCCGCCCTCCGACTGATTCGCTGGTTTTGCGCCCTGGTCACCCTGGTGGTGCCCGGCCTCTATATCGCTTTGGTTACCTTTCATCCGGAGGCCATCCCGGTGAAGCTGGCCCTGTCCATTGTGGCCGCTAAACAGGAAGTGCCATTTTCCACTGTCTTTGAAGTGTTAATTATGCTGCTGGCCTTTGAGGTCATTCAGGAGGCTGGCCTCCGTCTTCCGGGCCCTATCGGGTCCGCTGTATCCATTCTGGGCGGCCTGGTGGTGGGCAACGCCGCGGTAGAGGCCCATATCGTGTCCCCGGCGGTCCTCATCGCCGTTGCCATCGCCGGGGTGGCGGGGTACGCCCAGCCCTCCCAGGACTTTGGCAACGCCCTGCGGCTGTGGCGGTTCCTGCTGGCCGTCCTGGCCAGTGTGGGCGGGCTGTTCGGCCTGGCCATGGGCTGGGCCGCCCTGATCTATCACCTGGCCGGGCTGGAGAGCTTTGGCATCCCCTATCTGGCCCCCTTTACCACTGGGGCTGGGGCCAGGAGAGGCCACCCTACCTTGATCCGCCTGCCCCTGCCGCGAATGAAGTGGCGGGATGGAGCCTATGACACCAAGAACCGGAGGAATCAGAAATGAGAGGACGGCTGTGTGCCTTGGCCCTTGCCTGTGCTTTTTTAGCTGGGTGCTCCCCGCTGCCCAGGGCCAGGGAAATGGGGGACATGGCCCTGTTGCGTACCATGGGAGTAGACTGGCTGGAAACGGGACTGTCCGTCACCGCCTCCACCGGTCCACGGGCCAGAGGGCTGCAGGCGGAGGGACAGTCTGCCCTAGTCCTATCCGCCCAGAGCCAGTCCCTCAGTGGAGCCTGCCTGGCCATGCAGGGCCAGAGCGACAGCTATGTGTTTTTCGGATATGTAGACCAGCTTTTGCTCGGGGAGGAGCTGGCCCGCCATGGGGTAGTATCTGTGCTGGACTACTTTGCCCGGGATGTGGAGCTGGGACTTGGAGCTCAACTGTGGCTGGTCCGGGAGGCCTCTGCGGAGGAAGCGGTTCGATCTGGCGGAGATCAGGGGGTGGAGGCCCGCCTTTCCACCCTGCAGATCGACAGCGAGATGGGGGTGGCGACCATCTCCCGTACTGCCGGGGAGGTGTATGCCGACCTGCTGGAGCAGGGGGCGGCCTATGTCCCAGCCCTTATCCCGGCGGAAGGGGGGGAGGGGGACGCCTCCCTGCTGGAGGGCGGCTATGGTATCTTGAAGGGTGAGCTGCTGGCGGGATATCTGGAGGGGCGGGAGGCCCGGGGGCTAGAACTGCTGGCCGGCAGGCCGGGAGTCAATCTCCTGGAGGGCGAACTGCCCGAAAACCGGGCCGCGCTCCGCGTGACACAGGCCCATACAGAGATGTCCCCTATCTGGGAAGGAAATAAGCTGATGGGGCTGACGCTGACCTGCCGCGTCGAAGCGGACCTGTTGGAGTACCGCTACCCCCTGTCCGACCAGGAGCGGAAAGAATTGACCGGACGGCTGGCCAGCCAGGTGGAAAACCAAATTAGGGGGGCGCTGGACAAGCTCCGCCAGTGGCAGGCGGACTGCCTGGGGCTGGGCGCCCAGGTGGCCCTGACCTCGCCCGGCAAATGGCAGGCCATCCAGGAGGACTGGCCCAGTATCTTTGCCGCGCTGGAACCAGACCTCCAGATCAGGGTATCGATCCAGGAGTGAGGAAAGAGGGAAGCTTGTGAAGAACAACGACCATATTTCACGCACCCAGCTCATGACCATGGTGTGGGCCGGACTGCTGGCCCCGGCGGCGGAGCTGCTGCCCAGTCTGACCCTGCCTGCCGCGGGGAAAGGCGCCTGGCTGGCTCCGCTGGCCGCCGCCCCTCTGACGCTGGTATCGGGCTGGCTGCTGGGACGGCTTTCCGGGGGGCGGGGGCTGGCGTTCGCCTTTTGCGAGCGGCTGGGCAGGGCAGGGGGAAACTTGCTCCTCATTATATATATAGTGTGGGCGGAGCTCCTTCTGGCCATCCGCCTTCGCGCTTGTGCCCAGCGCCTGCTGGCTTCGGGTTACCGGGACGGATCGCTGATCTTTTTCTTGGCGGCCCTGGCTTTGATGGCCCTCTGGATGGGAACTGGCCGGCTCGCTCCTTTTGCCCGGGCGGCGCAGCTTTTTCTGGTGGTCCTTCTGGGGACGGCGGCAGTGGTCCTAGTTTTGTCCCTAGGACAGGTGAAGGCGGAGCACTTGCTGCCGCTGTGGAGTGGGGACGTGCCAGGAATACTCCGCTCCGCCCTGCCCGCCTTTGGGGTGGTGGGCTGGGGCGGCTGGGCCGCCTTCCTGACAGGCTCTCTGGAGGGGCAGAAGGAAAAGCGGAACTGGCATTGGCTGTTTTGGGGGCTAGGCGGGATGGCCCTGCTTACTTTGGCTCAGGCCGTTATCCTGGGTAACCTGGGACCTCGGCTGGCCGCAGGGCTGGACAGCCCCTTCTTTGCCCTGGCCAAGAGCGTAGGCGTTGAAGGCGCGTTTCAACGGGTGGAGAGCGTAGTGTCCGCGCTATGGACCTTTTCAGACCTGACCATGGCGGCCCTCCTTCTATTTTCTATCCGGGCTATGGCCAGGACTGCCATTCCCAGACTCAGGGAGCGGGGACTGGCGGCGGGGGCGTTGGCCGTCGCCGCGGTGGGCGCCCTGGCTGGCTTCTCCGACGGAGCGGCGGCAGAGCGATGGAGCCGAGAGGTCCTGCCCTGGGGGCATATCATTCTGACGTTGGGTATCCCACTCCTACTGTGTCTGTCGGATGCCTTTGTGAAAAAAGACACAGGCGGTCCAGATATAGTGGTAGGAGGGAGTGAAGGAGGGGAAGATATAGTGTAGGTAAGGAGGGGATAAAAAAAGGGGAAAAAA
>NZ_JAOQKF010000005.1:0-18752 GCF_025567565.1 Muriventricola aceti
AAGAAGTTGTGTGCAAACTTCATTCTACCATGTGGGGAAAATCACTATGGATTTTTTCTTAGGTGTCCAACTTCATTTTACAATCAACCAGAAAGTTTTTTTCAATCATGGTTTTGATTGTTCCTCCTTTCGGATCAGGATGCTTTTTCCCTCGGCGTTGATGCCATACAGGTCATCCAAATGGATATGAAATCCATCCTCACGAATGGTTTCCGCCATACCAAGAGCGGCTTTCGCCAATAGAAGCAGCCCCGCCCGGTTTCCCGTTAACTCCAATTCATTTCCGTCGGCATGAGTGGTAAAGGAGAGGTGAGCTTCCGGTTCCACTGGGAGGATGGGCAGTTGTTCATCATTCAGTTGAATGGTCAGCGTTTTAGTTTTCATTGCTTGTATCCTACCTTTTGAAAACTCCTCAATCAAAATCCATCCAGACCAGGTGCTTTCCGCAGTGGAGGCACTGGAACAGATAGCATTGCAGATGCCCGCCATTGACGGATTCCCGGATCATTTCTTTTTGCTCCTCGTCCCACATGGGATCGTCCAGCACGTCCTCCAGCGCGCCCAGGGCCCGCAGTTCTCTGGCGCCCACATAGCCCAAAAAGGCGCAGTAGTCGCCGCAGTGAGCGCGCCAATATTCCTGCTGCCAGCCGGAATAGCCGGGGGTGCGGTGGATGAGCTCGTCCAGCTTTTCCGGATCGTCTACGCCATCATCCACAGAGAAATCGTCCTGAAAACTGCCGTCATATTTCCGGGCCGCCTCGCCGCTGGCGATACACGCCGGGCACAGATATGCAATATCCTCCACGGAAAAGAACGGATTGGTATAGAAAATATGGGTCATCTTGCCGCAGCAGTCGCAGACAACGCCCTCTGCGGACTCCTCAAACGCGCCGGTATCCAGAGGGTCCGGGTGATACCGGAAGGCAGGCAGGCCCAGCTGGGCCCGCCGCTCCTTCTCGTTCTGCGTTTCCTCCGGCGTTTTGGGCTTGGGGAGAGCATAATGATTGCCCCAGTTTTCCGCATAGTCCTTCAGCGTGCCCAGCCGCTTGAGGGTCTTTTTATCGGAACGATTTCCGATTTGGCAGAGCAGTTCATAGGCATCCTTCTTGAAGTCCAGTAGATCATACACATCCACCAGCACTTCCTTGGCCTGCTGATCCTCACTCTGCTCAAGTTCTTCCTTGAAGGTATATAGAGCGCGGACACTGTCCGGATTTCCTTCTGTCTCTCGAAACTGCTTTTGGAGTTCAATATATTGCTTTAAGTATTCGTTCATAGGCACACCCTCCCATCAATTCAGCCAGAGGTTTTTCCATCATGGCGGCTTTACGTTTCATACAAATCTGCATTTCGGTATCTTGGGCCAATAAACACAGAGATACGGATGCCAGCCTGATTCCACTCGCCCGGCAGATAGATTTGGCAAGTAAAATGGTCCTCTGTCTGGCTGTTCGATGCTCTAAAGTCATATCGGCCCAGTTCCTGTTCATTGGCGGAAATCCGCTCCGCCTCATCCAGACCAGTAGTTTTTATAAACGCCTGAAAGCGATGCCAGACCTGCTCCGCTGTGAAGCGGTTTAATGAAACACCAAGGTGGTAAGAAGGCCCGCTTGCGGCCCGTCTTCGTTTTCCAGTAGCGTCTGGCTCGCAAACAAACACCCGCCTTTTCTCCACGCTCCAGCCTGTATTCTTTAAGAGCGGGATGTCATCCGAGAGGAGAGCGGTGAATTCGTTCAGGCGCTGTTCCCACAGGGCGATAGCCGCTTCCAACGAGTGGGGCAAGCAAGATTGATTTGATTTGTTCATAACTGTTCTCCTCCCATGATGCCATCAATCCCACCAGAAATACCAGACGGTGGACTGCCACAGGACATCTGCCAAGGAGCCAATGCTTCCATCCTCATTCTGATCCAGATCTGGGCAGAAGCCATATTGCTCCACAGCCACCTCCATAGCTCTTTCCTTGGAGATCGGAGTTGGAAGTTCAAACTCCAATTCATCGTGGCTCATGGCGGCAGGGATGGCACCATGCTGCTCGAACCAGTATTTCGCCACTGCCATCAGGTCCGGCGTGTCGGGGCACTCATTCCAATTTCCAAAGGGCAGGTAGGTGAAGATCTCCCAGGGCTTCTTTACCGGAATTTTAGCCAGAATGAGCGGATATGTCATTCCGGTATCATCGTTCCAATAGTTTGCGAAGCGGTCGTTGGGTTCTCCGCCCTCCATCTCTCCCAGGACTTCCTCCTCCCAGTCCAGATCATCGTCCTCGGCTTCTTCCTTACGCTGGCCGGTCAATTCCTCCAAAACCGCCTTTCCGTCCTTGACGGGAGCGGAGAGCATCTTCTTCCGATACTCCGTTACCGTTTTGAGGTCAAATTCATAGAAGTCCGCATCATGCTCCGGATCGGCGTTCATTACCAGACACTCCAACAGCGTTTCATCATCCGCCTGGATAAGCACGGGAACAAAGCCCTCCCGTACCCCCAGCCGCTGGGCGTAGCTGTATGCCGACATGATGGGGTCATCATCTGCCATGGATGGGAAATAGGTACACTCGCAGTCCAAATACTCCATGATGGCCTGAGCCACCTCGGAAGGCTCCAGCGTGTCCCCGTCGAAGTCCTGTCCCTGCCAGTTTTCAAAGCGTTCTTCGATCACCTCTGCCATAGCCTGATAGTAGTCCTCGTCAAAGGGGATAAACAGGTAGGCTTCATCCTGGAACTCATCAGAGTGATACCGCTCCGGGCCGAAGAAGCGGAGGGCGTTGTCGTCAACATCGGCAGGATAGTAGGGGCTGTCGCCCTCTCCGTAGTAATAGCCTGCAAAGGCACGGCCTTGCTGATTGAACAGCACAGAGAACAAGCAGCCGTCCAGCTCATCCCGGATAAACTCCCGCAGATCCACACTGGCAGGATCAGCTTTGACCTTTTCTGCTACCTCCCTGTATTCCGTGAGGAATTCTTCGCCCATCAGGTCGTGCTCCATACACCAGCGCAGGTAGATGGCCATGTGGTTATAAGCATTGATGGGGTCAATAGGCAGTTCCTTCTCCTCAATGCTCTCAAGGTGATAGGAAGCGTCGTCCATCTCACCGTCAAAATTATCATTGGAAAGGGTGCCACGGGTGATAGCATTCTGGCGAGTAGGGTTTACGACAAAACTGATCCCCCTCATCTTGTTCAGCAGAGCGTCTACATCATGTTCCAGTTTATAGTCCAACTCGTCCTCATAAAGCGGAATGACCTGATAGAAGTTGACCTCCTCGCCGCCCGGCAGAGTGCAGACCTCGCTGCCATCCTCCGTATCCTGGGGACCGATTAGGGTAGCAGTACACAGTTTGGTGTTGTCTGCAAATGGTTCCCGGTTCTCCACTGTATGACCATGCCCCAACCAGCTGTCACAGTTGATGGGCAGACGGGCCAAGGATTTCAGCAGGCGGATGGGCCAGTACCACTTTTCGTCTTTCATGGACTCCTGATCCAACTTCCAGTCCGCAGGCAGCGCGATAGCCAGCTCCGCCCGCTCCAGCTTGTATTCCGCCAGTTCCTCCGGCACATTCATCCGGTGAGCACCCATACCCATGGTGACCAGGGTGTAATAGTCCCGCTCCTCAGTGGGCGGCACGATGCAGATGTCCACATGGATGTCCGGGGAGACCAACTCGTGGAACACATTCTCGACCTCACCGAAATATTGCTCAATGTGCCCCTCGACGGCCTCCATCTCCTCCTCAGTGTAGACTTCGGGATTACTGAATTCTTCCTCATCCTGCGTGTCATCATTGTCTGAGTGGTCGCAGCTATCATCCTCTGGATCTCCCTTTATAGGCTCGTAACCGATCTTCAGGGTCATCTGTTCCTCTGGCAGAGAGACACCGGGGCTGCGGGTGATGGTGTGCTTATCGTCCGCAGAAAAACCGATGGTCTCGCCGTCTTGCAGCGTCACATCACACGCCAGCACATAGGAGGCAAGGCTTGCCAAAAAGTCCCGTAGTTCCTCCGGCTCAGCGTCGGTGTTCAACACCTCCATTTCCTCCTTGCCAAACACATCCATGCCGTAGGTGTAGCCGTTTAGGCCCCCCTCGCTCCGGTACAGGCCGAACCAAACCCAGTTGAAGATGGGCAGTTCGTCCTTTTTGAGCATATCGGCAAGGCCCTCATAGAAACGAGGCTCAAATACCACGCCGCTGGTGTAGACACCGGTGGCGTATTTCTGCTTGCAGCACACTGCCATCGCCTTGGTGAACAGCTTACCTCGTTCCAGCAGTTTTTCCTCCTCGCCCAACACAGCCACCATGATATGGGCCTTGTGCGCTTTGGCCACTTCTACGGCCTCTGGCCACATATAGTTGTTTTCGGCGTTGATCTCTGCTTCATTGTCCGGGATGTGACCGTGGAATAGTGTCACAATCAGCATCATATTGCCGACCCGCATTACCACAGCGTCATCGCTGTTCTCAACATCTTCGTCGCCCTCATCCGGCTCCTCATCTACGATGCCCCATTCTTCCCGCAGATCTCGGATCAACTGCTCCTTGTCCCACTCTGCTTTGGAGAGGAGCACAGATCCGGCAAAGGAACCCTTATGGTCGGTTTCCTCCTCGTCGTCGTCATCCTCAAGATCCTCTACATCTTCATCCGGATCATAGAGGGATTCATGCTCCAGTCCGCGGATAAATTCCTCAAAGCTATCTGCCAGATGGGTAATTTTATAGTCATTTTCCTGATCCACATGGGCTACCGCAGGCTCTCCCTGGGGACCGCAAGCCCGGTAGTCCAGGAAAATCATATCGTGTCCGGCGCTTGGACAGTCGCAGATGGCCACGCCGATGGCAGGATACTCCCACTCATCGATCATAAACTGGCTGCCCAGCTCTCCGCAGAGGGAGCAGCTCTTTTCTCGTCCGATGCCGAAAATGCCGGTGATGGCCACATGATCATCTGACCAACAGGTAGGCTCATCGCAGGGATAGCAGGTGTTCACCGGAATGCCGCCGTTGTGCTGCTTCATCAGCCAAATGTAGGCGGTGGGCAGCTTGTAGCCCAGTTCCTCCTCCACGCTGGCAATCAGCTCGTCGGAAGGCGGATCGCTGACATATTCTTTCAGTGCATACCAATTATCATCCCAGAAGTTGGTGAGGTCGAAGCCCTCAAATGGAGTATCACCGGGCACGAATTTGGCCTTCTTCTTCCGGCTGCGCTGGCGTTTCCGGATCTCCGCCTTACACTCCCGAATTACCGCCGGGGCATTTTCATCCTCTGGGTCCAGCTCTGCCCACCGTTGGGCGTAGGGGATGGCCTTTTCCTCCTGGCCGTAGAGATACTGATGGCCATAGGCCATCCGCATATTCCACTCTGCCTTGTCCTGGCCTTCCTCCCGGACGGACTCCAGCACCTCAATGGCCCTCAGAAGGGCTTTGTCTCCCTTGGATTTCAAAGTACCTTCGTCATGGTCCCCGATGATGGCGTAGTTCTCCAGTGCACGGGCCAGGGCGTAGGCGGTGCGGTAGTTCCTCCAGTCCTCCGGGATGGCATTCAGTGCCTGGATACAGCGGGTGTACTCGTCTTCGTCGTTCCACTGCTCCAGCTGAGCGAAGAATGCTTCGGCGTTCTGTTGGGTATAAGGAATATAGTCCATGCCCATAAGCGTTTCATCCAACTCGTCATCCTGATTCTCAGTTTCTGTCCCATCATCTTGTTGCTTTAGGGGTACAGAACCGGCTTCACGGCGGAAGGTGTGGAAACTGGCCCAGGGGATGTCCGCCGCCCCCTCAAAGAACTCTTTCGCCATGTTCAGCGCCTCTCGGATGTCCCAGGCGATGAAGTCCACATAGCCACAGTAGAGGCCGGTGGCCCCGCCGGTGAGAGTGAGCACTTCCGATCCTTCATCAGTGGTGAACACTTCTTCCAGCTTGTCCCGGAAGTCGAAGATCTTCTGACTGCCTTCCTCCTCCCGCAGGGTATCCAGGGGATAGCAGAAGAAGCCCGCTACCGCGCCGTCGGCATGGAGATCGTCCATAAAATCATTGTCGGCATTCAGATAGCCGTTGATGAGCGGCACACAGCAAGTGGAGCCCACCATGGTATCCAACCGCCAATCGGCGTCGGGATCTTCATTGGGTTCCATTTTGTAGCCAAGATAGCTCTCCAGATAGGCATTTGGATCAGTGGAGAGCTCCAGGCCCTGCTCCCGCAGTTTGTCGGGCAGCTGGGACAGGAGGAAGGACGGCTCTGCCTTGGGTTCCTCCAGCACATCAAAGCTGTCTATGTATCTCATGTGGGGGATCTCGCCCAGCACTTGGTCGGTGAGGGTGGTGAGCATCCACCAGGCCCGGCCTTCCGCCTCCCGGAGCATAGGCAGCAGCTTTTCGCAGTAGGCGGAGATGGCGAAGCTGTTTTCGCCCTGCTCCTCCAGCCAGATCTGCACGTCCTCCCCGGAGATGTCCCAGCCATCCTCGGTGCGCAGACCGATGTTCTGGAGGGGCTGACGGCCCACAAGGATGTTCCAGTGCTCCAGCACCTCCTTGGGGGCGTGCTTCTGGAAGTAGACCAGCTCAAACAGCTTGACCTTGTCGCCCTCCGGGGTGAGGATCAGCTCGTACTTCTCACCGTTAAAGCCCATCTCGAAGGAAATCTCATCAAAGACCAGATTCAGGGTTTCCTCCATGTGGGCCACGATCTCCGCACCGCGGGTGTGCTCCTTGTCCTCATCCATCATCTGGCGCAATTCTGCTTCCATCTCGGCAAAGGTTTCCCACCAGTCCTCTGTCCGTTCCCGGAAGCACTCTGAAAACTGCGGCAAGGTAATAAGACTCTCACAGGCATCAATGAGCTTTTGGGTATCTTCATCACCAGGAAGTTTCTCCAACGCCTTGCGGAAATAGGGCAATGCCCGGCCCTCCTGATCCAGATAGTAATAGGAATAGCCCATACGGAAGTTCCAACGGTAGTCTTCTGCAAAGTAGTCTGCATGGGGTTTCAGCAAGGAAAGAGCCTTCTGATACAGTTCCCGATCCTCTGGAACAGCTAAGTTGTTATAGGCGCGGGCCAACTCGCTGTCCATCTCAGGGGTACGCTCCTCGGCGGGGATGGCCTCCAGCGCATCAATAATTTTATGTTGTTTGCTCTCCTCATGCCACTTCTGGCACTGCTTCAAAATGTCCATATCTTGTTCCTCATCGGATTGTTCCAAATCCAGTCGATCAATGAGCTGATTCAAGTGTTCCAACCACTCAGGAGCGATCTCACCGCTATCCTCGTTCTTCCAAAGATCCATAATCTCACGGATGCCGTCCTCGTCCGGCACCTCGTTTTTGATGTCGGTGAGCTGCCGCAGCAGGAAGGCAATGGCTTCTTTGGATGCTGTGAAACCGGTGACTTTATCCCATATAGCTTCTTCATGATCGTAGTCCAGCTTGCCGTTATCCTTCCATTGGAAATACAGCTCCGCCAGAGCCATCGCAGTATTGTCAAAGAGGAAGTCGATTTGTGAGAAGTCAGATCCCAGCATGACTTCCTCTTTCATCAGTTCGATCATCTCACCCAGATCCATTACCGGATGCTCCGGTACATATTCATTTTTGAGGATGTCCAGTACATCCAGACCTTCGTCACGCTCTAATGCTTTTATGCCCCATGCTCCCATGTCGGCACCTCTCTTTCTTTATTTCGTATCAAGCTTCTATTGTCAATCATAGTTCTCCAGCCGAATGATAGGCCGATAAAAGTCATAATCTCCGTTTAGTTCATTGTCCTCCTGCACTTCCGGCTTGCAGTGGGGCGAACAGGGCAGGAAACCGAGAAACGGGCCCAGCCCGCCGCAGATATTGCATCCGCCGTCACCGCCGCAGGTGGTAAGTCTATCAGCCTGCACCACTTCCCGCATATAGGGATCGTAGGCGATGGACAGGCCGAAGAAGTTGGGTTCCTCCATATCATAGGGCCGGTTCTCATCCTCCTCCATATCCTCAAACCAGTGCAGACGCATGGAGTAGTCTAACCCATCTCCCCATGGAAACAGGGTCCGACATCCGCCACCACACAGGTAGGCCCACTCGTCCGCCGTGGGCAGCGAAAGGCCCTGTTTTTGCAGCTGGCTCCGAAAGTCCGAATAGTCCATCCGATGGTAGAGGGCGGCCTGCCAGCCGTCCCCATCCCGTTCGAAGCGGGCGTGGCCCACCAGGGTCAGGCTGTCCCGTCCGGTCAGGGCGAATTGCCGAAACTCCTCCAGCCACTCTGGGCGCAGGCGGGGATCGTCCAGCGCCACTGGCTCCCAGCAGAGTTCCTCCAGCTCCCGGCCCACCAGCATAGGGCCAATGGCCGCCTGCCGAACGGGAGCCATGCTTTCCCGAATCATCTCCTCCGGGTTCTGCGGTTCCATTTCCCATTCCCGGAACAGATACTCCAATTCCTCCCGGCTCTCCTGATTCAGTCCCACGGCGAACCGTTCCCAGCCCAGGGTGACGGTGTCGCCGGGGACAAAGACGAACTTCCGGCCATCTTTCTCGAAGATGCCGGTGGTACAGCTCTGGTCCCAGCGGTCAAAAGTATGTAGACCGAGAAAGGTCATATCATAACGGGCAGCCAGGCTTTCCATCAGCGTCTGCTTCTCGGTTGTATCCATTTGATTGAATTGGGGACGGGACAGTTTTTCGTTCATGGCAAGTCCTCCTTCGATTCGTTTTGCATGTTCCAGCAGATAGCTCCGACCATCCTGCTTGGCCCGTTCCAAGTATTGTGGAAGCAGGTCAGAATGGATGGCATCCAGTGAAATCAGAACGGCGATCAGCTGGTATTCCTGAAGTTCAGGAGAGTAACAGTTGCGCTCCCAAAACAGCGGAGCGAACTGTTCCACACAGTCAGGACGCAGAGTGGGCATCGCCAAAAGCGCCCGACGGCTCACATATTCATTGGGGTCCTTTGTGAAATTCAGAATCATATCCCTGACTTTCTGACTACATGAGCATTCCGGCAGATAGGCAGCAAACTGCCACTTGGCCTCATTCTCATTGGAGGCTGCGGCCCTGCGGCAGAGGCACTCAAACCATTGTGGATGGGAAGTGGTCTCCTGTATAAACCCCTCCGCTTCGTTGTCCCTGGCTATCAGATAGACCATCTCATCCAGCAGAACGCTGTCTGCCGTTTCTGCATCCATTTGGGTCAACACATGGCAAAAGGCACGGTAAGTGTCATTCCAGTATGGATAATCGACCTCCCACTCACCACCGATCTCCTCGGCGGTTTTGCCAGGATAAGTGGCTTTCTGCCATTGATGGAACTTGATTGCCTGCTCCAGCAGGTGTTCACGAATGCCCTTTGCCATGTGCTCACCTCACTATTCTGTGCACAGGTTTCCCAGTTCCAATGCCTGTTCCACAAGGTCCAGGAGCAGGCTGGAAAAATTCTCGGCAATCTCCTCCAGATCGGCATAGTCACAGTTATAGCCCCGGACTCTGCCACTCTCCAAGTCAAGAAATACGATACTTCCGTCGCCCAATCCTCCGATTGGAAAAGCGGGACCATGGTCATATTCGCTCATGTAATCCTCATAAGCCTCTTGAAAAATCGGGTAGGCTTCTTCCAATTCTTTCAGTGTGAAGATCCACGGTTCCGCCAAATAGCAGCCGCCGAAGTTCAAAAGTAGCCAGCGGTACTCTGCTGGGATAGGAGTATACCTGCTTTCAAATCGTTTCACAGCATCCTCCGGTTCTGGGCAGGTACCCTTTGTGAAGGGGCTTGCTTTATAAGCAGTTTGAATTTTACTGCGGTTTTTTTCCAAATTCATGTCATGCATTGTATTTCCCTCACAGAGCATTCAGGTTTTCCTGTAAATCGCCCTGCATCAAGTGTTGGGCAATGGCTCGGTTCAGTGCCTTATGGGGGTGATAGGCTGCCTGCTCTACATCGTGGAGGCACTCCTCCATCAATGCCTCCGGCAAAATGCCTTCCTGTTTGCCATAAAGATGGCCGAAGGCATAGCACACAGACTTTAGAAAGTCAAAAATGTAGTCGTGATTTCCGCGCATACTGGGCAGATCATTGAATGAGCCCATACCACCGTATGCCCGAAGATGGTGGGTAACCTCCCGCCGCTGGGTCCAGGCCAGAATGTCCCGCTCCAGCCAGTCGATCCAGTTTTGAAACTCCGGATGATCTGCCAGAAGGATGGAGCGCAGACAGATCAGAGCCTCGGTATAAATATCTATCTGTTTCATCAGATTCCTCCCAACTATTCTCCGAAATGCTCCAGATACAACTCCCGCACGGAATAGGGGCCTACAAGGGTTGTTTCCTGCCGGCCATCCCAGGAATACACATGAATTTTGCCTTCATCCCCAATATATTGCTGATCCTCAAAGGGCGCGGGAAAGGAAAATCTCTCTACCACGCTCCAGTCGATCTTGGGTTTCAGCCCATCAAACTCCTCGCGCTTGAGCCTTTTGAAGTTAAACACCAATGCTGCCCCAATCCCATCGAACAGCAAGTCTGCGTATTCTCTGGGGGTGATGCTCTCGCTTACATTAGCGGCATCAATATTGACATCCAGAACCTTGTTGCCGCAGTTTGTCCAGATTTTATCAGGAGAGAACCAGGTGGCGCGTTCCTCAGCGTCTGCAAAGTCCTCACGGGGATACCATCCGTTTGCGCTGTCCGGCTTGACGCCTTCCCGAAGCGGCCCGTTGTACGGGGAAAGCGGATAATATCGGTGCCGCACCGGATCAAATCGGTGAAACGAAATTTTCAGCAGATACCTATGCTTTTCGCTGCGCATGAGCTTATGGGGCTTCACGATATGTTCTTCGATCAAACTCCAAATGTACTCATCCACACGGATGGATACACGGGGGCGGCCGAATAGTGTGATTTTGTTGGTGTCTGTATCCACATTGATCCAGACGCGATTGATCTCAACCATTGTCATTCCTCGCTTTTCAAAACGCTCCGCTATAAAATCGGCTTTCCCAGATGGCCTCAAATTCCGCTTTCTCTATGACGCAGGCATGGAATTCCTCGCCCCAGACATGGGCGTTCAGTTCCTCCACAGTGGGGACGGGCGTGATTTCAATAGCTCCGTCGTAAAGGTCAGGTATGTTTCGGGTGCGGCCATCCACAAAGATGTCAATGGAGCGGAGGGCCAGCCGCTCATTTTCGGTATCCACTTCATAGAGGATGACCGATGGTTCACCGTCCGGTGCGCCCTCCCAAAAGAGCTTGATGTACTCCATCTCAATACTGCTCCCTCACAACACGGTGAGCAGCCAACAAGTTCTCCAGCTTTTTGGCCAGCGCCTCCACAATGGCGTGGCAGGGGTTTTCATAGCCCACGATCTCCAGCTTTTGCAGTTCGACGCAGTGGAGCGTTCCATAGAAGCCCAGCATAAACTCCGTCAATTCAGCGATCATCTGGTAGCCTTCCATGTTGTCCACATCCGTCTGACCTTCTTTTGCGGTCATCAGCCCAATGATCCCCACCGCCACGGTGAAAGCGCCACAGCAGGACTGCTCAGTCTGCATCCCAAGTCCCATGACGGAGAACATTTTCCGTGTCTCCTCGGACAAATTCAGATGGTAATATTCATTGCAGGCCATGAACATAGCCTCGGCGCAGGTCAGTTCCGTGCCGATGTGGTAGTGGTTGACCAGTTCATAGAGTTTCATTGTTGCCATACTGTACTCCAATCGCAAAGCATTTCATTCTGTGTCACCCGGCGCAGCTCGTCCCGCACCTCCATCAGCGCAAAGCCCAGCAGGTTTTGTCCCCGCCACTTCATGGGGTCCTGGGCCTCCGGGGAGCAGGCCGCGAGGCGGATTCCCCAGATGTTGTCATAGGGGCTGGCCTCCACCAGCACGCTGTCCCCGGTGGAGAGGAGAAACTCCCGCAGTTCGCGGTTCTGGCTGAATTTGTGCCAGTTGCCAAGCAGCACAATGGCGTACTTGAACTTGTCCCATACCTTCTGCTCAAAGCCCCGCACCTTGCGGCCCAGGGCCTTGATCTGCTTTTGGTCGCTGCATTTCAAAATCTGGTCCCGGATCTCTTTGTCGCCGAACAGCTCGGCCTTGGCAGCCATCATATACTGCTCCATGCAGAGGTAGGCGTCAGCCATCGTATAGAAGTCCTCAATCCACCACTGGCTGAGGCAGCTTTTTGTCAGCTGGCCGTCCTGGGCAGGCTGATGGCCCCAGAACAGGCACAGCTCTCGCGTTCTCCCCGCAGCAAATTCCTGCTGGAGCCACTGGCGGGTGTACTTTGGCTGGCCTTCCGGCTGCCACGCATCCACCAAGAAGTCACCATGCTCCAGCACCTCGCTGCTGTCCTCGTCATCCCACCAGCCCTTCCAGGTCACTGGTTCAGGAAAGAGGGCGCGGTATTCCGTCCGCTCCTCCGGGGAAAGAGTGTCCAGCCAATCGCCAAATCGGTCTATGTAATCCTCCCCATAGCCCATGCGCCAGCCAATGGAGTATCGCTCGATCTCCCGGTGGGCCAGCCAAGGGGGAGGCATGATTTTCTTATCTTGTAGTGTCATAGGGGTTGTCCTTTCTACCGTAATTCTTCTTTCACATCCAGCGGAGCGCCGTCCAGGGATGTGATCTGTGCCAGCTCTGCTTCCGTCAGATTTTTCAGGAAAATGCAGTATTCGTCCGGGTGGCCTCCCACAAATTCCATTTTAGGCATCCCGATCTGCTCCGGGTCGGTGATCCACAGGCAAGGCTCTCCCGTCGCCCAAAACCGCGTCAGGGTAAGAATTTGGCCATTGTAAATTACTTTCTGCTCCATCCTCATCCCTCCTGTAGCTTCTTCAGCAGCTTCACGATCCGCTCCCGGTTCTTTGCTGTTTTCATGAATGTGGGGAGATGATCGGCCTGGGTCTTTTTCTGGCTTCCCGATGGCTTTTCTCGCAAATCGGCGCTGAGATAGTCGATCAGATAGGCAAGGTGCTCCCGGTTGAGGGCCCAGACCGGCTTACCCTGGAATGAGGTCAAAAACCACAGTTCCAGGCCGAACCAGGGGTCCTTTCCGCCCTGAATCTCCGCACCATAGGAGAAAGCCTCCGCCGTCTTATGTACCTCGCCCGGCATGGTTGTTCCGCAATAGGGGCAGGCCACATGGAGGACGGAAAAATGCTGCCTTGCCTCATCTTCAATATCCACCCGATAGTACCTGCCGCAGTTTTTGCACTGGTTATGGACATCATAGCGGTAGATCGTCCGGTCGCGTGTCTCCTGATGGCCGCAGCTCAAGCAGCGGAAATAGGCGTCATCCTCATCCGCTGTCACCACACCCGCGCCATGGCACTTGGGGCATTTTACCTGGATGCCAGTGGTGAAGGCGCTGTAGGCACTGTGGGTGAAATAGGGTTCATCAACAATTCGGCTCATGTGCCCACACGCTCCTTTCGATTCAAGGCTCGGCGGACAGCGTTTTTTTCATGTCCGTCAGGTCTTTTTCATCTAAACCGTATGCCTGCTCAATCAGATTCGCATACCGATCTGCATACTGTGAGAACTCTGCTTCACAGTGCAAATCATACAGCAGCAGGCAGCCGTTGTGGAATATAACAGGATCAGGTTCCGCCTTTTCGCCCTCGACAGCTGCCAGACGAAGCACCTCATCGGCAATGGTAAGTCGCTCTGACGGGTCTTTGATTTTAGACAATGCCATTCTCGCATAAGCGGCAATCTCATCTTGTTCCTGTAGGGCAATCGCTGTCAGTTCTTTCAGAACTAAGAGAAGGGCTTTTTCGTCCCACATCTCTGTGCTGCGCAGAAGATCTACTACCAGCATTCTTCTGTGAATATCCCGATTTTCCCAAGAGTCCAGCTCCAGCAGCAAATCCTTTTGCTTTTTTTGATCTGGTTCATGGGCCCAATCAAACAGCTTTGCCCGAAAAATCTGATAGGCCGACATCATTTCCATCCATGCCGAGCTATGATCCTTGCTGAACTCTATCATGCTACTCGTTCTCCTCAAAAATCACGAAGCTCATCAAACTTCTCAATCAGGGCATCTTTCTGGAGCGCATCACCCGGCAGGGCATCCAGGATACCCCGCAGGGCCATGTAGATTTCATCCCGTTCCTCGGTTTCGATAAAGCCCATCTTGTTGAAGGTCTGGGTATAGGCTGTCACCGCATCCAGCGCCTGGGACTGGGCGTCCTCGCCCGGTTCAGCGGCCAGCTTCATCAACTGGGAACGGGTCTTGCGGTATTGATTGGCTGCCTTTTTCGCAGCAGAAGCAGGGATATGCTCCGCACCGTCCCAGCCTCGGAAGGGATTGTCCAGGTTTTGTGCCAGCCACTCCGGTTTCCGGGGCTTGGTGATCCGCAGATCCATTCCCGGCTTGCTTTTCCAGAGCTGCTTTGCCGCTTTTGCTGCCGTCTCCGGCAGGCTGGTCATCCAGAACCAGCGAAGCTCCGGCATCTGCTCCGGGGTGGGGATGTCAGCTGCGCCGAAGCCGAACAGGTCGAAGGTGGAGAGGTTCGTCAGTTCCCGAAACCCTTCCACAGCGGAGAAGTTCCCCAGGTTTCCCGGCGCGCCCCAGAGCCGCAGCTCCTTCAGATGGGGATGGACAGCAGCCAGCCTGGTCAGATCAAAGTCCTTCAGCTCGATGCCATGCAGCCCCCGTAGGTTCGGCAGTTCCGTGTGCGGGCGGTATTCCCCGATAAATTGGAGGTTCAAACCGCTGCCATCTTCGGGGGCATGGATTGCACAGGCGTCCGGCCCCTTGTTCTGGAACAGGAGCTGCTCCGTTCCCTCACACAGCCACAGCTCCTCCAGCCCGGTCATGTCCAGCATCAGCTTTCTGATGCTGGTGCCCCGCAGATCAAGTGTCCTCTGACTGTGGTTCAGCAAAGTCACTTCATCAACAAAGGGGGTTTCCCGCAAAAACTCCAGCAGATCCGGGTGCCACCGCTGGCAGATGAGGTCGGAGAGGCAGGGCAGTGCCTTTAGTTCCAGCGCCGAATCGAATGGTGCATACTGGTCCATCACCCGATGGTTGTTGACCTTCAGCTGGATACCGCCGATCTCCGTTTGCTCGTCGCTCTCCATGGCCTCCTTGAAGGTCCTTCGCCGTTCCTCCGGGATAGCCTGCCATCGGATCTGGAGGTACACATCATAGCCGTCGTTCCAGCCGCCGTAGGAGTGGCAGGGCTGGTCGGTGAAGGGCGGAAGTGCACCCACCAGCGTGTACTGGGGTGGGATCTCCACCGGCACCCGCAGCAGATGAAGGTCACGAGACCAGTACATAAAGTCCTTATAGAGCGGGCGGAGATGGGGCAGTTCCTCCGCAGTCAGAGGGGCGTCGCCCACCCAATCCAGAGAGAGGACTACCGCCCAGGGTTCCTTGCTCACTGTGTCCGGCGGCGCGATATAGACCACCTGGCAGGCGGTGTAGCGTTTCAGGTATTGGTTGTAGACCGTATAGACCTCTCCGGCATTGGCTTTCATGGCGCCACGCTCCTTTCATCCATTCTTCTCCAGATAAAATCCCCACACGCAGTTGGAAAACTCTCCGGCGGCAAAGCGGTGGATCTGCCCGTCAATCTCCACCTGCCAGACTTCGAAGGTATGGTCCTGGTGATAGATCGGGTCTTGGACTTTTACTCGCTTGCCGGTGGTTTGCCAGTCGTAGTCAAAGATGTTCACACCGAACAATTTGCATTGACCGTCTGGGCCAAAAGTTTCATATTCCCAAGCCATGTGATGCCTCACAATCCCGTGCGCTGCCAGCCGTCCAGCCGCTCCTGAACCCCGTCGATCCTCCAGCCCTCGCCCACACGCTTCATGAGAAAGCATCGGTCAAAGCCGGTATTTTTCTCCCTGGTGTAGATGTAGAGCTTGTTCCGGGTGATCTGCTCCGCGTCCAGAAACTGCTCTCCCTTGTAGGTGCCCTGGGCGCTGTATGAGAGGCCCAGGGGCCGGTAGCCCGAACGGGGCTTTTCGCTCACATA
The DNA here is from genome assembly GCF_025567565.1 of Muriventricola aceti. Classification (NCBI taxonomy): domain Bacteria; kingdom Bacillati; phylum Bacillota; class Clostridia; order Eubacteriales; family Oscillospiraceae; genus Muriventricola; species Muriventricola aceti. The sequence continues at coordinate 15,950 of NZ_JAOQKF010000005.1, forward strand.
CTTTTCCCAAATCGCCAGCAGGCGGGGCGCTGCCTCGGCATCCTCAAATCCGGCTTGCTCCATGTACTGCTCCCATTGCGTCATCTCGGCAAAGAAAGAGGACAGCACCCTGCGGCATTCCTCCGCCGCCTGTTCGTCCAGCTTGGTGGGCTTTTTGGCCTTTTCCCGCTGCATCTGGGAGAAGTGTTCCATCTGCTCCTTGGTAAATTGCACATGGGCCACCGGCTCGATGCGGTTGTTGCTGGCGATGGCCAGCAGGCCCTCATAGGTAACGGCGGTATGGTCGATCTGGATGTGGGAGAGCTTGGGAATGGAGGTCGCCTGGAGAAGACCGGCATCATCCAGTCCGGTGCGGTTGAGCGTCAAAAGGTCCAGCTTGCAGCCTTGCAAGGCGGACAGGCCGCTACCATGGATGGCGGCGTTGCCGTCCAGCAGCAGATAGCGCAACTTGAGCATAGTGGAAAAGATGGGAAAACAGGCATCGGTGAGCGCACCGTCCTCCACTCCGAAGTTGGCCATGCTTTTATGCCCAGCAAAGGGGGCAAGCAGTTCATCGGTCACCGGATAGCCTTTCACATGAAAGCCCACCAGGGTGTAAGCGGCCAGCTGCTCCATGATCTCTGCGGTCAGCTCCGGGATTTCAAATTGCTTTTCACCGTCTAAGGTCAGGACACCACTCTCCCAGTTCACTGTCCGCGCCCGTTTCGGCCATTCCATCGCTGTTTCCCTCCTTACGCCTGCTCCTTGTAGCTGGCTTCAATGTCAATGAAACGCACATACACGGCGCAGATTTCACCTTTTGCGTCATAGCCGAAGTAGACGGGATAGTAGCCGTCCCCCCAGCCGGAGGAGAAGATGGGAAGGTTGCAGTCCGTGTCCGGCACTGTCCAGTTGAGCCAGTCTCCGTCGCTTCCCTGATATTTGGGGTAGGCTTTGGCGTTTTCCTCCATCAAGTCGCAGAACAGGTCGTTGTAGGGGTCAATGTCCGGGTCCTCCTCCAGCCGCTTGGCCCAGTATGCCTTAAAGGCCGCCTGGGTCTGGATGTCTGTAATACACCCCATCCCGGCATCCACGCCGAAACCGAAGTAGTCGTCATCTCCCAGCGCCGCGTCCAGATTCTCGTTGCCCACCATGCCCAGCTCATAGCGGACAGGCTTTTCCCGGCTGATCTCCACCTTGACGCAGGCGTAGCGGTCACCATATTTTTCACTGGGCACCACACAGATCTTCACGGGATAAGTCCCGGCGGGGATCGTCTGGATAAAGGGCAGCGTGTCCTCCAGCTCCACCAGCGGATCGCAGGCGAAAATCGTCCCGGTGGGGAAATGGACAGCGCCGATGTCCAGCACATCCACGCCCATATTCCCAATCACTTTCTCACTGAAATGAGCGTCCAGGTCCGTTTTGCAGGCCAGTTTGTCCTTAATGGATTCATATTTGTTCAGCCATTCTGTTGTCGGCATACTCGTTTCCTCCTGTTGATTTGGTTTCTTGATGTACTCGCTCTTTGAGCCATCTCAATAGCAGTTCACACACCGGCCATCCTGAAAATGATGGTCACAATTCGGGTAGCCATAGAGAATATGGGCACATTCCGGGCACAGCCCCATCATCTGTGAGGAGCCTTTGAAAAACAGGCTGCCGCACTCATCACAGACGGCCAGTTCTTTTTCTGCCACAGGGCTCACCAGTCCCGTTCCCGGATGGCCTCCTCGGTATCAATGGGAATGTTGAACCACGCCAGAATGTAGGCCACATTTTCTGCAATGCATTCCCGTGCCACGGTTTCGATCTCGCTGTCGTTGTCGTCAAATTCCTCCTGGAGATCATTGATGCCGCAGACCGCTTCGTCCAGCGTCTCCTGCACTACTTCAATGTCGGTTTCGCCGCTCTCCAGCAGGTCGATGACCTTCTGAAGTTCGTCTTTTACCTTGTCCACCAGAAAGGCAGGATAGTAATCGTCCTGATACATCTCGTCCAGCAGTTTATAATTTTTGTCAAATTCTTTCATAGGGATTGCTCCTTTCTCATTCAAACATCAAACCGTATGATTCGGTCAAACTTCCATCATCCTCATGGAAAATACACCGGTACAGAGGCTCACGCTGTGTTGCTTTGCGGAATCGCTCCAGAACCGGAGCCAGCGGTTCACCGGTAGGGATGCCAAGCGCATCAGCTACCCGCCGCCAGCTGTCCACATCCATATCTTCCAAGTTGCAGTTGCGTTGTCTCTGCCCATACTCCTCCAATGTCTTGGAATCCACATACTGCTTTGTGTCACAGCAGTCGTGCCAGCAGATACAGCTCACGATCAGGGAAAAGAGCTCGTCCATGCTCTCAACCAGACGGCCCGCTTCACCTTCGCTGCTGTAATAGCCGATGGAGCCATCTTCCAACAGATGGTATTCTCCGCCGGAGCCATCTCTGGCAAACGCCATACCGGGCAGAGAGAAGGTGCATCGGCCTTCCGCCTCATCCCTCGGGGACAACTCATCCAGCAGGAAGAAGTCAAACAGCGAATCAAATTCCTCTGCCAAATCAGGGTTTTCATGTAATATCTTCAAATAGTCCATAGTCGTTTTCCTCCGTTTACGGTTCTTGGGTCATTTTGCACAGCTGTTCCAGCCACAGCGTTTCTTCCATTATCTCATCATTTTGGTAAAAATGGTCTTTGTCGCGGGCCAGATGATCGACAAGTAGAGCCGCGTCCACAGGAGTGCAGACTGTGAAACTGTCCCGATCCGCCCCCTTGATCTCCCGGTTGAGGTAGTACACCCGCCTGGCATCGCGGGAATACCAGTGC
>NZ_JAOQKF010000005.1:19044-59626 GCF_025567565.1 Muriventricola aceti
CCCGCTGGTGGTGTAGACGGCTGTTTTGTCCATGGCATAGGCATAGTTTAACACCCGAAACGATGCCGGGTCTGCTCCACGAAGGCGAATCCCGCCGAGAAAGCAGGCCGTAGAGGATTTACCCCAGTAATGCCAGCAGCAGAAGTCTTTGGGCGCAACACCCTTCAACAAGCCGTTTTCATATAGGCCGGAGAAATAGACCGCTCCATCCCGAAGGAAAAATTCGTTGTCCACCGGCTCTGTGTTGGTGAGCGGTTGGAGCATTTCTCCGTGCTCGGCTGTGATGCTCAACTCGATCTCATCGTCGCTGTAAACTAAGTAGAGTTCATGAGGGTCCTTTCTATCGAAATGCAGTTCAATGTCACAGTATTTGAGGATCAAAGGTTTCCCGTCGCTTCTCATGGTGGAAACGGCATCGGGATTCCCGAAGATCTCTATGACCTCATCCTGCGACATTCCAAATTTTAGCGGTAAAATGTCCCGCGGATTCTGCAATATTTGATTGCGCCAAATAGTAAAGTCCTGTTTCATAGTTTTCCGTCCAGTGCCTCCACAGTTTTCATGGCAGCGGAATCAAATTTGCACTGCCGCAGTTCCCGTTCGATTAGGGCAAACACATCGGGGAAGCACTCGATCTCGTCCTGATACTCATATTTCGCATACAGTTTCCCGTACTCCGAGATCCAGACCTCTGCCGGGTAGTAGTAGCCGATGTGACCGATGGGCTGGCACTTCTGACCGGCAGCCTGTTCGATCTCCGCCAGCTCACAGCCGGACATATCCCGGAAATAGGCTTCTTCCAAATGGTTTTTGATCCCGTTGACCAGGTAAGGGAACAGAGCAAACTCAAAGTCAGCCGCCCATTTCAGCTTTTTCTGCGCCAAGTACCACTCGCAGCACAGGCCGAAATACTTGCGGTAAAATCGTTGGGTGGTCTTCATCATCGGGACGCCATGATCGGCGTAATACTTCTCCGCAATGGAAATATCCACACTGCGGCCTTCGTACCATCCGGCGTACTCCATCAGCTGCTTGACCTTGCTGCCCAGATCGCCGGAGATGGGGATGCGTTCTTTCATCATGGTAGTATCCTCCTGTTTTTCATCACCACAGCCGGTCGATCTGGGTATATATCTTATTCGGTTCTCTGTCCATAAAACTGGTCAATGAGTCGGTGGACTCCGTAAGCGGCATCACATTCAAAATGTCCAGCACATAATACCAGATCCCGGTGTCCCAGTCTCGGAACCTCCCATTGCAGACAGCCCGACCATAATCACCAGGAATCAAATCCAGTGCCAGCTCATTGAGGGGCTGTTTTTGCCCGGTCTTATCGTAGGTATATCGCTCCGGCATCGCACCAATATGCCAATCATAGCGGTAACGCATCTGGATTCCGGACTCCTGCTGAATCAGTTCAAAAGGATGAAGCCGCATTGTGCCATTAGGTTTCCATTCCATCAGCCTGCGACAGTCCTTATCGATCTGAAATCCATCGGGCCTCTGTAAGATAGATACAAAGTGTGTAGGCAGGCCAAAGGAATAATAAGAGAAGAAGTCTTTCGGCAGCCGCATGGCTTTGGGATACTGGTTCCGTTGTGCGGCGGCGTTTCCGCCCCGACAGTCTTTATACCATTGCAGGCGGATCTGCTGGATCAGAAGCGTGGGCAGATATTGTGGCCAATTGCTATTCTGTTTCATCGCCGCATCTCCTTCCTGGCTTAATCCTTCCAATGATGGTTCATGTTTCAGGCATTTACAACTCTGCCGCAAACTCATAGGAAACCGCAATGATGTTGTAAACATCATCGTATGTAAACAGCCGATAGTGCCGATAGATGTTTTTATTAAAATCCTCCCGCACTGGCAAGGACTTTAGCCAGGTGCTATCCTCGATCAAGTCAAAAGAACTGCCATCCAGACGCCCCGTCCCAGCCAGATTTTCATAGGTGTCCAATTCACAGGCAAAATAGGCCAGTACTCGCCGGAAGGTAAGCGTGTAGGGAAACCAGTCTTTTTCGTCCCTGTGCTGGGAAATCAGATGGCCATTGATGTCCCCCATAAAGGTCAGATTGTTCAGATCATCCTGTTTCACCTGATCCAGATAGATGCAGTCCCGTCCCTTCAAAACACCTAAACAGGTATTAACAGCGGTCGTTTTTTCCATAGGTAACGCTCTTTCCTCAGCTCTCATGAGTAATACAAAAAATCTCCTTCTTCAAATCAAAGTAGATCACCATCAGCTCATCGGTGATCTCCGGGTTGAAGGACAGATCCAGAATGAAAACTTGCTGGTTCATCTCGCTATCCACCAGGCTGCCAAACCGCTTGAGCCGCAAAAAGTCCACCATCTCGGCAAAGGACAGCTTGGCTGGGTCGGTTCCCGGAAAGAGTTCCGCCGCAATATCCGGGCCTACATCGTCTCGGTGGAACTCCATGAAAAATGTCACAACGCTATGGTAGCGGCTGTCCTCGTCCGCCAGCGCCGCTTTGATGGCAGTTTTGGCCTTTTCTGCCAATTTCTCCGCCTCATCCAGCATTTCTCCCACCGCATCCATAGCGGCAGGATCAGCCGTCAGTTCTTCCTCTACATCGAAAAGAAAGGGCAGTCCCGATTCATCGGGAAAGCTGAAGATTTCCTCGCCGGGTGTATATGTAAAATCAATGCGTTTACAGTTCAGTTTCATAATATTATCCTCCTTACCCCTCAATGTTGGCAGTTTTGAGGCCCTTTTTCAAGGAGCCGTAGACCGTCACCGCATGGTCGGTGAACATCTCGTCGCAGTCAAACCAGGCCGTGAAGCTGCCACCGGAGGTGACGGACAGGCTCGTCATGCTGATCCGCCGGGCCAGTTCTTCCTCTGTGATGGGGTCGGTTTCCGGGTTACGGGGATTTTCTTCATCTTGGGAGAGCCAGTTGTTGGCCAGCTCGGTCAGGTTCTTGGCCGCAAGCTCCCGCATGGCTTTGTCCCAGGTGTCACAGTCGGCCAGCAGCTTCTTGGCGGCGCTGCGGGCGCGGGTCCAGGAGGGCTTGCTCTCGGCGTTGACCTCCAGAGAAAGGCTCACATCCTTTCCGCACCATGGAATCTCCCCCTCAAAGGAACCGTAGTCCTTGTCCAGTGTTGGTTCTCCCAGAATCTGGTCCTGGATCACCACCGGCTTGTGGTATTCCTCCAGAACGGCCCCGAGTTCCGGGCAGTCCTCATGGACCTTGACCACCTCGGAGATACACCAGGGCCACGCCACCAGATCTTTTGCCCATTCTTCTTTCATCCGGCGGATCTTCAGGCGGCAGATCTGCTCGTTATGAAAGCGTCCCCAGCCCTTTTCACTGTTGCGCTCCTCGTCGGTGACCGGCCACTCCAGCCGCTCCTCTTTGGTGCTGACTTTGCCGGTGTCACAGAACACCATGCCCAGCGTCACAACGGTCATTTGCCAAAAGTTGCCCCTGTTGTTATATCCGCCCCCGATACAGCGATTGATCAGAGCGACTACTTCCTGCTCCTCGGGCTCGTACATCTCATAGAATTCTTCAAACATAGATCATTCTCCTCATCCCTCTATATGATTGCGGTATTCATTTTCAAGCTGGGTGTACCACCGTTTCAGCATGGTTTCCAGACTGGTCTTTCCGTTGCGATCTGTAAAAACAAGAAACTTTTGCAGCAGTCTGGGGAACAGATATTTGCCCGCTTTTGTTAGGTCCTGATTGAGATAGACCATCCGCAGGATACGGCCCTGTCGGTCCAGAGGGTCCTTTTTCAGCAGCTCCTTTTCAAAGCAGAAGCGCAGGAATACCACATTCTCGTCGTAGAAGTCCTCCACCACAGCCGCGCCAATGCTGGTGTAGGTGATGTCGTACACTAAACGGCTCCAGTCGAATTTCTCGGCATAGAGCAGTTTCAGTGCCTTCTCCCAGTGTTCCTCCGGGATCACCAGCATCCTGTGCTGGGCGGTGCTGGAGTAGCCGCGGTAGACGGGTTCCGGCTGCCCCAGCAGTTCGCTCACACTGTCGGCATAGACGAAGCACAACTCCTCATCGAACAGGCCGCCGATAAAGTTGCCGTTGCAGTACAACATATAATTCTTGGACTTAGCCGGAGAATAAGAGAGGTTATATTCCTGCGAGTCCAGGCTTTTATGTACCTTATTCAAAAAGTCTATTGATGTCATGGCTTTACTCCTCAAACTCGCCCTCGATCATTCCGTTCAAATACCGGCCAGGGTCTGCGATGAAGTCATCCCATTTGGCCAGAGGGTGGAATTCCTCATGCTCGATGTCCAGATACCACAGTTTCTTGTCCCTGGGGCTCCACAGCAGCAGATAGTCGCTGTAATTGTCCATCTGCACCATCAGGGAGAGCAGCTTCTTCCGTTTCCAGGTCATCTCCTGCACATCCATGTAGGAATACAACTCTGCCCACTTCACCCACTCCTGCTCCGGGAACTCCAGCCGCAGGGGGCCGGTCTTCAAGTATTCCACCAGCTTGGCGGGCAGCTTGTAGGGCATGAGCTGCCGGACTTTTTCCTGTTCGTTGTGCCAGTCCTCCGGTTCCAGGGCTTTTAAGTAGTCGGCCAGCTCCTGATTTTTGTTCTGCACCGCCACGGTGTAAGGCCGGTCACCGTATTTGTCAGCAATGGTGATGTCGGCTCCTTGCTCAATGAGCCAGCGCACCATGGGGAGATTCTTATGCCGAGCCGCTTCGGTGACAGCGGTAGAGGCGTTCGGAAACACCATGTCCGGCTTGTGGTAATTGATGTCTGCCCCTTTTTCCAGAAGCAGTCGGGCAAGTTTGGTATTGCCCTCGGACACAGCGGCCCGGAATGCCTCGCCGCCAAACTTGTCCACTGTGATACCGGCTTGCTCCAGCACCTGGATGTTCTCCGGGCGCTTGCCCCAGCGCACTTCCTGGAAGGCCCGCTCTTTCTGCTTCGGGGAGAGTATTGCGGCCTGTTCAGCAAAGAGCGCCACCACCTCCGGCCCACAACAGCGGGCGGCGGTGAGCAGCAGGGGCTGTTCCTCTGCCAGACCGGGATCAGCTCCATGCTCCAGCAGGAAGTGGATCATGGGCACATCATTCCGAAAAACCGCAATCTCCAATGGCATCAGCTTGATGTATTCGCTGAGCTGGATGGGAACATCTAAATCCAGACCGCCTTGAAGCAGCGCCTCCAGCTTGGGAGTGTCATGGTCACAGATGGCGGCAGCCGTTTCCGGGATTGTCTCCCAGCGGCCAATATATGCAATTTGGTACATAAGGCACCTACTTTCTCTATCCTACAATAGTAGTTTCCTTTATAGACAGATTGTCGTAATCCATGGCGATCAGTTTCCCGGCGGCCTCTGTGGTACACATGAACCAGGTGCTCACGCCCCAGGCGTCCATCCTTGTAACGGTGAAAAAGTCGGTTTGGGCAGAAGTAGGTTCTCTTGCGTCAATATAGTAGTCGGAGTAGAGATACACCAGATCCACCTCCCGGTCCGGCAGCCACTTGGCCCGGCGCGCACGGGGCTTTCCGCTTTTCAGAGTCTTTTCTCTGGGGGTCTCAAACCACGCCAACTCCTTGAGCTTGAGACCAGTGAAGGTATCCATCAGCCGCTGGGCGATCTCCCGGTGGGTAAACACGCCGCAGTTCCAGGAGCCCATCAGCCATGTCTGTATAAAATCCCCCACCTTGCTGCCGGGGGCAGGAGGTCCATAGACGCTCTCATCCGCCCACATGACTTCCATCTTTTCGCACTGATCCGGTCGGGGGCAAGATTGCTTGTTGCCATAACGATACATGATATTCACATAGCCGAAGTCCTTGCCGGTTCGGTCGTGGCCGACGGCTTCTATTTTATAAGCAGTGATCGACATTGTAGTTCCACCTCCTGAGCCAGTACAAAGTCATTGGGCGTTAATCTGCTTCAAGTTGTTCCTGCACCTCTTTGGGCAGGTCATTCCACAAAATATCGTATGTAAACTCCCGAATCTCCGGGTAACACTCCCGTGCGGTCTGTTCCGCAATATCTCTATCCAGGTAGTACATCTCCTGGTGAAAAAACCAGTTGAGCTTTTCCATCAGTCGATAGAGTCGGATCTGTTCTTCTTGGGTCATGAGATTGCTCCTCCTACTTCAATTTCAGCACAAATCCCCAGATACTCACTATAATCAGGAGGACGCCCAGCAGGAAGAAAACCACCTGCCGGTATCCTCTGCCGTGGCGGTGGGCATCCCGCGTACCAGTGGGGTCGCAGAGCCAGTTCCAGTTGCGGATCGCCCCAATTAAAATCACAGCCCCGATGAGCACCGAGGCAATGTACCAATGCTCTTGCAAAAATGCTGTGATCTGTTCGCTGTTCATTCTACTTCCTCCTCACGCAAATACCTGCTGATATTTCTCTTTCAGTTCCTTCGGTGCTGTCTTGATGACCTTGCTACCACCATTTTCGGAATTCTTTCCCCAGATGGCCCAGAGCAGGCTTTGCCAAGCGATGGCCCGGAATTTCGGGTCTTTGTTTTCTTCCAGCAGGAGATAAGCGGAAAAGCGGCGCTTGACTGTCAGCAGCGCATCCAGGCTTTCCGCATTGGCAATCAGGCTGCGAAATTCCTTGGCAGGCTCCAACCACTGCATAGACAATGCGCCCCGCACCAATACCCCCAGCGTCCATGGTTGAAAACCAAACTTCCGGATCAGGGCATGGAGGAATTTCCCTTGCAGGGAGGAGTGCTCGTCGTCGCAGAGGTCGAGATACTCCGCCACCAGTGGTGCCCACGGTTCTCCCTCCAGCCCCAGGGCGAACACGGCGAAAGAGCCGGGCATGGCACTGGCTTCGTCTGTGAGGTTTTGGTACCACTCAAACTCCCGCATAGCCAGACGAGCGTATTGCTCCATAGCCGGATGAAGATTGGGGTGCTGCACCGCACAGGCAAAGAGCTGATGGACGCCCTTTTTAGGAAGTCCAGGAATGGGCAGATAGAGTTTTTCCTTTCCACGGAACTCGATGGAGTAGCTGCGGGGAAATTCCGGCTGCTCCAGCACCGCACACAGGTAGTCCAGGATTTCCGCATAGCACGCCTCGGTGGCGTCCTTAGCTGTGATGCGGATGGTGGCAAAGGCGTCATTGGCCGTTGCGGTGAAATGCTCCGTCTTACGGCGCTGGATGTCCTTTGGCAATTTGCCGCTGCCGGCTGTTTTCAACTGCTTCACCAGATCCGGGCGAAGCTGGGAAACCAGGCCGAGGATGTGTTCGGTGGTAAGGGATTCAAAGCTCTGCCCGTACACCGTATAACAAACAGCCACATAGCAGGCAAAGCGCAACAGCCCTTCGTCCACATTCTCCGGGCGCAATTCCGGCCACACCGTGCAGGGGGGAAAGACAGTAAACCCATCGTCCCGCTCTCCCACAAGGAAGAACCGCTCCTGCACCTGCTTTTCTATGTACTTCTCCAATGTATAGCGGATCTCTTCCCAGCCCACCAGCCGCCGCAGGGCATCGCAGAAGATGACCGCTTCCTCGTAGGGGAAGCCCTGCAAAGGCAGTTTGGACAGATACCGCTCCAGCAGCTGGCTGGGAAGAAAGGGGGTTCCGTTGTGGTTTCGCACCACGGTCGGGTAGGCAGAGTGATTTTCACGGGCAGTGCCGTTCAGCACATCCTGAATGCAGAGATCTGCCTCCGCCAGTACCTCCGGCGAAGTGTCCGGCTTGTGGATCAGATAGTAGCGGTCATGCACGCCGTCGCGTTTTGGCAAACTCATGCTTGATCACCTCTTTTCAGACAATAAAAAAGCCCCGCGACACCCTGTCACTTGGACAGGCTGACGCAGGGCGTGAAAAGGCCGCAAGAGAGACGCCACATCCACCAGCGGATGTGGTTTCTTCTTCAGCCAAAATCAATTTTTCATATTTGAACAGAACAGCCGTGGACTGTCCCAGTTTTTCTTCCATAGCAAGACCTCGGGTTACAAATTTCTAAATGGGTAAACTTCTTTATTTTATTATATCACATCATCTGTTTTCTTTGGAAGAGAGATTTGCTCCTCAGCCAAATTTGTGATGTGGATTTTTCCTTTTCTCTTTCCCGTACCAGCATACTCCAGCAGTTCTCTGGCGTTGCTGGCCGGATGCCACACATAGGCGATGAGAAAATCGCTGCGCTCCACCATATATCGGTTTGCGCGGACGATGGCAAGCCGTTTGGGGACCGTTTCCAGATTCGGCGGATAGAACAGGGCGTCGAACGCCTTTGGCAGATCCACCTTTCTGTTGACTGGGTAATATGGGGTCATCAGCATCAGCGTAATATCCGGGTGCGCTCGCTTAACCTGCGACAGTGCCCGGATCACCAGACGGTCGAAGTTTCCATACTGCCCCACCACAAATTCAGATACGCCATATTCCGCGATATGGCGCTCTATGGTTTCAATCAGGGTTGGGTACACCCGATCCGGCGTCTCCCTATGCCCTATAAAAAAGCAGCTTCCCATCTGACAGCCCTCATACACAGTCGCAGTCATATTTTATTGATTGTGATTCATAATAGAAATATAAAGCTCGCGCCCATTTTAATAATTATATCACTAATTATTCGTTGTGTGAAGCGAAAGTTGATGATTTAAGTGCGAACCCGCAACACTCCCTTATATTAAAATAATAAGCAGAGATTGGAGGGAGAGGATCATGGACGACAACCGCCGCTATGAAGCGTTTGTGCGGAACCGCATCACAGAGCTGCGGGAACAGAAGGGTATTTCTGAGCATCGGATGAGCCTGGAGCTTGGAAAGAGCGGCTCCTACATCAGAAGCATCACCAATGGAATTTCTATGCCCTCTCTCCGAGAACTGTTCAACATCATGGAATACTTTGATTTGACGCCAACTCTTTTCTTTGCTCCTATGGACGATCCGGATTCCCTGCGTGGGATCATAGGCAAGAAGCTGCTTGCCCTGCCGGATGAAGACTTGGAGAAAGTAGCTGTTTTTCTGGACTGGATCAGAAAATAACCGCTCCTACTGGCGTTTGACATGAAAAATATGCCGCTCAGTCAGTTTCTGATAGTTTCTGACATGGGCGGTTTCTTTTTTGCGCTCTTTGGGGAAAGAACTTCCAGCTATTGAAATTTCAAGCTCTTTCCACTAAAATGGAATTCATCGTCTGTTACCAACCGTTCCAATTACAAAGCGAGGTAGGAAAAAATGAACCAAAAAGAAATCAATGAGCTGCGGCGCCGTTTTCGCCCGGAAAAAAGCGCCATCAGCCGTGTTTATGGATGCTATGTCAACAGCAGTAAAGAGATCGTTTCCGATCTGGACGAATCCCTGGGCATGATGCCGCAGGAGGAGTCCGAGAAGTATTTGAGCCTTTTGAAGAAGGGACTGTCCGGCTCTCTTGGGAAAAACCTCATTGATATCGTATTCTCCACTCAGCAGGTAGTGGACAGTGAGGAACACCGCCTGCTCACCACACTGCGGGATTCCCAGCTGAAGGACAACGAGGCTCGTCAGACCTTTTACCGCAAGGTGATCGATAGTCTGGACATGGGGGACAGCAGTTACCTGTTGCTCCTGGTCTGTGACAGCTACGATGTTACCCATCGGGGTAAGGATGATTCCTTGCAAGCGGATGCCTCAGATGAGGTGTTCACCTATATCGTCTGTGTGGTGTGCCCCATCAAGGAGGGCAAGGTAGAGTTGGGATATTTTCCCGGTGACAATGAATTCCACTGTGCTGCCGGGCAAACCGTCGCTCCTCCTGAGCTGGGTTTTCTGTTCCCGGCATTCGATGACCGGGCAGCAAATATCTATAATGCTCTCTTTTACAGCAGGAAGGCCAATGAAATTCACCAGGAGTTTATTGACGCGATCTTCCATGTGGAAGCGCCGATGTCTGCCGTTGAGCAGAAGGAAGCATTCCAGTCAGCTCTGAGCGATGCGTTTGACTGCAGTCTGGAAGTGATGCAGACTGTTCATGAACAGCTGCGTGAGAAAATCAAGGAGCACAGGGAGAGCAGGAGTTCGGAACCTCTGGAGATGAGTGCCTCAGAAATAGGGCAAATCCTTCAAAGCTGCGGGATTGCGGATGAACAGGTGGCAGCATTCCAGGAAAACTGCGGCGAGCAGTTTGGTTCGGGGGTTGTCCTGAATCCGGCAAACCTGATCGACAGCAGCCGCTTTGAGATCAAGACACCTGAGATCACCATTTCTGCTGATCCAGAGTATAGTTACCTGGTGGAAACTCAAATTATCAACGGGCGCAAGTACCTCCTGATCCCCGCAGAAGATGGCGTGGAGGTCAACGGTTTTGCTGTCGGCATTACAGCTGCACAGAAAGACGATTAAATTTCAAAAGCCGGACACAACGCAAGGCGGTATAACCTTTAAGGCCAGATGTTGTTTGTTATTTTCTGTCTTAAATAAAATCCTTAGAGTGGGCGCTTCTGGTTGGTTCATTATGAACCGGGACTCGGTTCACATGATATGTAGACCCTCCCCTTGGCGGGAGGGTTTGCTTTTTACAGGCTATCTCACCAGACGGTTCCTTGCTTCCAGTGCTGATGCGCAGTCATGGCCTGTCAAATACTGTGCCGCATCCAGCCATTCCCGTTCGCTGCATGCACCTAAAGGGATCGCGGCAGTGAGCCTGTGCAGCCGTTCACTTTGCTGGGACAGCCGAAGATCAGAAAGAACTCCGCATCCCATTTGATAAGCCAAATAATCCAGCAGATCGATCTCAACCAGCATTGGACACCTCCGTCATACCACATGATACAGATTGGAAGTAAGACTCCCGTTTTCCCGCCAGCGTGGGTCCTTTTGCAGCAGACCGGTTTTACAGAGGTCATTCAGCGCCCGCTTGACCGTAGAGCGGGAAAGCCCCAACTCCAGAGCAATTGTTCTGATGGCCGGCCAGCAGCGTCCCTCGCTGTCTGCCCGATCCTTGAGGTACATATAGACGCTCCTGGCTCTGTGGCTTAGATTGGAATTATAGATATTTCTAAAGCTGTTCATTCTGTTTCCCTCCGTCAAGGCCGAAATACCGTTTTGCGGGAATCCGGTGCGGCCTGAATTCCCTGAGCTATACCGCCAGCGGATGTGCCGCCTCCCTGCGGCTGCTCACTATCCATTACAATCGTCCCATAGTGGCGGCGGATGATGGACTCCTCCAACTCCTGCTTGTCAGCATAGGCAACGGACCGCTGGGCCTTCTCCGGCACTTCATAGGGCTTGCGGAACCGGATGCCCCAGTCGAGGAACAGCCGCAGCTTGACCTTCATGGGGTGGACGCCGGTCTTGGCCACAATGAAGCTGCCCTTGGGCATGGACTTGAGTTCATCCGGGGTCATGAGGGGACGCTCCATCATCTGAAGGGACTGGCTGGGATCGTTTTTTCCGCGGGAGATACTGCCGCTCATCACCGTCCGGCTGCCCAAAGATTTGGACAGTTCCACCGCGGTCTGACTGGCCGGGGCGAAGCCGCCGTAAAGGTTGACCTGGCAGTTGTCCACGATGATCTCAGAGCCCTCTTTTCCATAGTTTTTCTGCAGCTGTCCCGTAATACTCTGGACGATAGGCACCAGCATGAGTCCTCTGGACCGGGAGGCGGAAAACATCAGCTCCAGCGACTGGATGGGCGGGCATGTCCCAAGCTCATCTGCAAAGAAGACCACCCGGTTCTTGAGCCGCCCGCCGTTCTCATCGGCCACGGTGAGGATCTCCCGGTACAGGTTTTGGAGGATCAGGCTGACCATGAAATACTTGGTCTGATCCTCCTCGGGCAGTACGATAAAGATGGCGGATTTCTCATTGCAAAACTTCTCCGCGTCAATGGCGGTGTCAAAGCAGAGGATCTGCTCCATCTCCGAGTCGAGGAAGGCGTTTAGGCGGGACAGTACCGTTGAGATCACGGAGGCCATGGCCTGCTCCGCCGTGTTGAGGGCGGACCCGGCAAACCAGCGGGCCTTATGATTAGGCGGGAGCTTTTCCAGCAGAAGCTGGAACTGATTCTTTCCCTTCACCCGGCTGGGAGCCAGCAGTTCCTGCACCAGCTTGAACACCGACACGATGTGGCGCTTTTCAATGGGATTGCCGTCCGCGTCCTCGGTGGGCAGATACTCGGCCACCAGCAAGAACATGGCAGTCAGCAGGCCCTCGGCGGAATCGTAGAAAAAAGCATTCTGCCCATACTGGGCGCTTTCGCCGCCGCTGGTGTTGATGAGGGTCTTGGCGAGGATCTTGGAGTATTTCTCCGCCTTAGCCTTTGCTGCCAAGTTTTTGGGGTCGGCCTTATAGATATCCATGTACTTATTGATCAGGTGCAACAGGTTGTTGCCGTCCGACCGGGTGGGATTGCGTAGATCCAACACGGCGATTTGGTATCCGTAGCAGTCCTTGGCAATACCGGCATAATTGCGGAACAGGTCGCCCTTGGTATCCGTGCAGAGGAAGGACATCCCGCTGGCGAGGGCATATTCGATGTTGGGGTACAAAAAGAACGCGGTCTTTCCGGCGCCGCTGGCGGCGGTGACCATAGCATGGATGTCATCGGTGTCCACCAGAGCTGTGACATGGTCTTTGGGACCTTCGCAGCCAAGGACAAGGCCCTGCTTTTCCGGCAGATGCTCTCCCTTGCGCCACAGCTCTGGTTCAAAAGGGACATGGGCATAGGTCTGCCGAATCTCCTGTTTGGTAGCCCAGCGTGCGGTTCCATGCTGGCCGTCACCCACAGTCTTGGATTTGATTCCGTCAAGGGTATAGTAATGGGAGAGAAACGCGAGGCCGCCGATCACGAGAAACATGATGGCGCCTACCACGATAAGTGTTATAACTTGCGTTGGCACATGATCCTCCTTTTGATATCTACGCCTTAATATCAGAAGGGGATGTTCAGTTTTCGCTTTGTCTGCTATAATAAATTGGTATGAGGTGATTGCTTTGATTTGCGCATGTGACCATTGCTACTATCTGTTTGAGACGCCGGAACTGCCAGAGCAATGCCCGGACTGTGGGAAGCAGGCAACCCGGCCAGCCAATAAGCAGGAGCGGGCAGAATATCTCAGCAGACAAACAAGCATCCAGGAAGAAGCGGAGGAGTGGGACTGAGCCATTCCTCCGCTTTGCTGTTTCAGGCTTAGGCCATCACTGGCTCAGCTTCCCTCTGGGTCTTTTCCTCTTTCTGCCGCCGTTTGATCTCGTCGGCCTCGTACTTGACCGGCACCTTGGCACAGGAGATGGCCAGCTCCAGCCATGCGCTGGCCACCTCTTTTTTCTCTGCCTGGGTACGGATACCCTGGCACTTGTTCTTGGCCAATACGCTTTGGAATTGCATGGCGATCTCGTCCGCCCGGTTCTTGAGGATACCCCGGTTCTGATGAGGCAGGATGTGGCTTTCTAAAAACCGGACACCCTGCTCAGTGGTCAGCGCGGTACCCATCTGTTTGCACTCCCGCAGCACCACCGAGAGGGCCAGCGCCGCCATCGTTTCCATGCGCTCCATCGCCTGGTCAAAGTGTCCCCAATGGAGGTCGTTCCGGTACCGCAGGAGCAATCCGGGGAACTGATAAACCGCCCGATCCGGCCGAACTTCCTTGCACCTGGCTCCGATTCGCCGGCAGACAAGCCCCGCCACCGCAAACTGCGGATGATCCTCGGCGGGCTGGGCCTCCAGTCCATGCCGCGCTTTCAGATCCTCATCCCAGTCTTTATATTCGGATTGCAGCGGGGCAATTTGAGAATAGCCATGCTCTCGGAGAACTTCTGAGAGCCGGCCGACGGCCTCGATTCCGGCGGCATCATGATCCAGGCAAAGGATGGCTTTCCGCAGATTTGGATTTTTCTCCAGCATCCACAGCATAGCATGTTCCGCCGTACCACAGAGAGCCACATAGCTGTGCTGCTGCCAGCCGTCCGGGTACAGGGTGAGAAAGGCAAGCAGATCGATGGGGGCCTCGAATACATAGAGGCGGTCGCTGGTACCGACCCAGTGGAAACTGCACCGCGGATCACTGCCCTCTATGTTGCCCCGGTAGCTTTTTCCTTGGGTATAGAGGCCCCGCTTGTGGGCATGACGGGCAACGCCGCGTTCATCGAATCCGACGAACACGGCGTTGTGATACACCTTTGTCTGATCTATGGACAATTCCCGGCTCTCATAGATCAGTCCCTTCTGTGCGAAAGTGCTGAGCACCTCCCGGCTGATGTGTCTCTGCTGGAGCAGATAAGCATATACCCGCCGCAAGGTCTGGTTTGCGGGAGGCAGGGCAAATTCCTTTGGCGGCCCTTTTTCTTTTTTCTCCGCCGGTACATACACTTCCCCCTGTTCACCGTTGAGCAGACGGGTCACTGCTTCAGGGTAAGTCAGGCCGTAGAAATTTTGGACAAAGGAGATTGCGTGGCCACCCCTCTCTGCAGCATGATCGTACCACTCATTCCCACGCACGGTAATACTGTGATCCGAGGCGAGGCGTTTGTCCCGACCGGAGGGGATGAGTTTCTCTCCCTGCCGGCGCAGGAACTCCACCAGATCAACTGAATTTGCCCGGAGCTTTTGCTCCTCCGTAAAGTGGATGTATGGCATCCTGCACCTCCCGCAATAATCATGCTGCCTGTATTTTACACAGTTCATCTTCTCATTGATTTCTCCCCTTGAGCTTCCTGTGGAACAGGATGGGCCTACCGGGGATCAGTTTTCTCTTTTTCAGCCTTTGAATGTCCTCAGCATGGGATAACAATATCTGCTGTCTAAATTTCCTTTTCTGTTTCAAAAAAGAGTCTCCCTTACAATTTCATCTCCGGCTCATGGTCATCCGCCTTGTGGCCCTGAGCGATCTTCTTCGCCTTGATTTTTCGCAGGAGCTTCCGGTCCACAGCCACTCGGATACCGTCAGAGGGTGGCTGGCTCTGCTCCTGAAAGATGTTGGCCAGATGGTGGAGCAGTGAAATGACTGCCGCTGCAGGCGGCTGTCCCAGCCAGTCATCCATGTGTTCCAGAAAGTATTGAGCGTACTCACTCCCCTGATCCGCCGCCAGTTGGAACCACTTGGTCGCGTTGCTCTTGTCTTTTGGAACCTCTTTCCCAAGCAGATAGAGTTTGCCGAGGGCATACTGGGCGTATTGATTGCCCTGTTCCGCCACAGCGGTGAGCCAGCGGATGGCGGTTTCCGTGTCTTTCGGTACCTCCTCGCCCTGGAGCAGCAGCTTTCCCAACCGGTACTGGGCGAACTGGTTTCCAAGTTTCGCAGAGAATGTGAGCCACTTCAGCGCGAATGGCGGATCTATGGGCAGACCTGCGTCACCAGAAAGGTACAACTTGCCAAGGGTAAAAGCGGCGAAACTGTTTCCTTGCTCCGCCGCAAGTGTGAACAGATTCACCGCCTTTTGAATGTCTTTTTCTATTCCTTGACCATCCCGATAGATTTTGCCGAGCGCATATTGCGCGCAGTCCTGGCCGGTTTCCGCTGCCTTTGTCAGCCACTCCAATGCCTGAGCTGTCTGCTCTGGTGTTGAGGATGGGGCGTCGAGGATCATTTTGGCCAGTTGGTACTGTGCATGGGGATTGCCCAGTTTGGATGCCCGTTCAAACCACCCCCTGGCTGCCGCTTCATCCTTTCCAGTTCCTACACCATGGAGGAGCATCCAGCCGATACGGTACTGCAATTTATCGTCATGGCTCTGCTGCTCCAACTCAAGAAATCCGGCGAAGGCTTGCTGGTACCACTGTTCCGACACTTCAGTGTCCTTCTCACAGCCAATGCCATCCTGATACATCTTTCCTAACTCGTAAGCGGCATAGGGGAAATCCTGGTGTGCAGAGGCTGTGTATAATTCCAGCGCCCGCACATCGTCCTGCTCCACACCCTGCCTGCGGCGAAACAGACCGGCAAGGGAATATTGCGCGTACTTGTACTCTTTGTCTACGGAAAGTTGGAACCACCGGGCGGCTTCACCATAGTCCTGCTCACAGCCGAGGCCCGCGGCATAGAGTTTGCCGATCCGGTACTCCGCATAGCGGTTTTTCTTCTGTTCCTCCACAGCATGGAACGCAGCCAGCGCCTTTCTGTACCACACATGGGCAGCCTGTATATCAATCTCCTGGCCCAGCCCATCCGCCAGCATCTGTCCCAGGTCGCACATGGCCAGTGCGTTGCCTTTTTGCGCCCCCTCTTGGAACAGTGAAAATGCCTGCTCAAAGTCCTGGGGCTGATTCTTATCGCCAAACAAACAGCGGCGTGCCAGACGATACTCCTTACTCCATTCCATGTGTGCTTTGGCAGATCCCGATTTCTCTGGCGGGGCTTCTGGTGGAGATTCCACAGGATCACCACAGTCATCATCGGGCTGGGTCAGCTCCGGCAGCGACGGATCTCCTGGAGTTGCCGCAGAGACACCGTCCTGCTGGTCATCCGGATGGAATACCTGCTGATGCGCCCCAATCTTCACCGCCTCCTCAATAACAATATTTTTGATCCGCTTGAATTCCTTCTGCTGGGAAAGGGGAAGGCGTGGGGGCAGATCGTCTCTGTAGGTGCGCAGTACATCTTCCCGCAGTTCATGCCACAGGGCATAGGCCGCAGCGACACATGGGTCTTTGGCCAGCTCGTCCACAATCTCATCCACCACAGCCTTCAGCGGGGCTTTGAGGTAGCCGTACTGCTTCTTGCCTCCAGTGTGCCGCAGGCGCTCCGCCAGATGCTCCATGAGCTTCTCCATGCGGTGGTTGACCGCAGTGCCGCTCCGCATCTGTTCGATCAGCTGCTCCAGCACAGAACGGGCATCTTCATTCAGTGCGTTGCGGCTTTTGGTCTGCTTTTGATAGAGCTCCGTCAGTTCCTGCCGGAAGATGTGCTTCGCCAAACCAGATTTGATTTGGGCGATCCCAGTTTTCGTGAGGAAGCCCTTGGCAGGATCTGCACTGTAACAGACCATGTGGATGTGCGGATGGTGCGACTCATTGTGGAAGGCTGCGTACCATCGAAACTGCTCCCAAGGGATTTTCATGGCTGTGGCCATCTGCATGGCATAAGAGGAGAGAAAAGACTTCCAGTTCTCCGCATTGTCATATCCCAGTCTGGCAGCATCCTCTCTCCGCAGGGAAATGATCGGCAGCCACACATTGCCGGGATATTCTGCTATCGCTTTTGCAGTCTGTGAGAGCACCAGAGAATCTTTGTCACCGGTAAACAGACCGTGAGCGCCAAAACGCTGGGCGCGGGGCCGCTTGGCGATGTATTCCAGATATTTCTCCCGGCGGATGAGCTGGCTCAGATTCTGTTCAATGGCCATAGTGATAAAAGCAGAGGCGTTCCCTCTGTTGGGGGCGGAGAGATAGTCCTCATATTCAAACAGTTCCATGCTCTCCGGAAAACTCTGGACGAGCTGATCCACCAGCTCTTTCTGCTTGTTGGTTGCTGCCAGTTGCGTATTACCGGGGTCAATTTTCTCAGCGCCATCCCTGGTAGCGATGTATCCTACAAGATTTTTTAGGTGAGCCGTCACAGTGGGGGAGCCGCCTTTCAGATACGGGCACTTGAAAATAATGCGGGGCATTTTCAGTCACCGCCTATTCCTGCCCCTTTTGGTATTTCACTGCGTCCTTGAGGGAGATATTGCCGTTGGTCTGCTTGACCTCCCGGACACATCTGGCGCGAAGCTGCCGGAGATCCTCCTCGCTGATCTCCATACCTGCCGCCAGCACATTCATCATCATGCTGGTTTCCACGGCCAGCTTGAAGAGCAGCCGCGCAATGCGGTGTTCGCTGTCCTCCACCGTTCCCCGCAGGGCGGCCACCAGTGCGGGCGGCAGATAGTCGATGGCCTCGCCGCTGGAAACATATCCGGCGTAAAAACGAATGGCCTTTTCAATAAACTCGTTTTGGCTCTGGCAGTTGTCCCTTGCACAAAGGTCCTTGACCAGCTGCTGAGTTTCAGGCGCAATGCGCAGAGCGAACTTGATCTTTTCTCTTGCCATGCTTTCCTCCAATCAAATAAGCCCCAGCCATACTGTACAGTGACTGAGGCAATCCTCTTTTTTCTGGCTTATCCCTGCTTTGATTCCAGATAAACGCTGAAATGATGGGTAAATCCGCCCATCATAATCCCCAACATGACCCCATGCCCCAGAAAGTGACCCCCGCAAAACCGTTCCCCGACCCGCATTGCGGGGCGGTGTGAGCTGTGTGGGGGGCGCTCTGCGACCCCCGCGCTTTATCCCGCACCATTTTCAACCCCTCGGTTCACACCCCCAATACAGAGCAGAACCCGGCCCGCATTTCAGGGCTGCCTGCCATCCCTGCCAACGCTCCGGCACAAAGCCCGCACACGGCGCTCCCAGCGGCCAGTGGGGTACACGGATGCCACCCCGGCGGCAAAGCGGCCCACAGGGGCGCACAGCGGGCCAAGAGGGCGTTATCAGGCCGGTTACATCTGCGGCGTTTCCATCGCTGTGATCTCCGATTCCATCTCTGCCGCAAACTCCAGCAGAGATTGCCCGTATTTTTCTCGGCAGTACTGATCCATCTTGTCCAGGATCGCACTCTTTTCCGCGGCATTGAGCTGGTAAGCCATCTCGTAATCAAAGCCATCCTCACGGCAGAGGATGACTTTGAGAGCGTCGCATACCTGGCTGTTCTCCAGGTCATATTCGGCATAGATATTGAGCCAGTTGTTGTTGTCCGCCGAATCTACATGGGTTCCAAAGACCTCATCGGGATTGAAAGAGCAGTCCATGTAGAAGTTCAACCGGCCGTCGAGCTCGGAGACCTCGTCAGAAAAAGTGACCTCCTCTGGCCGTAATCTGCGTGAGCCGTGGAGCTCGACCGGGGCTTGCGTATGGCTGGTGAGCTGCTTGCCCTCCAGCCGGGAGAGGAAAATATTCCAGCGAACCTCCTTGTTCACGTGGCCGCTCTTGTCCGCAAAGTAGGCGGCGGAGGATACATCTTTGAGCCGGAAGCTCTGCCAGCCATCCATAATGTTGAGGGCGGAGAGCAGCCCCTTGTCGAAGTCGATCTCCACCAGGCCGGTGACTTTGCCGAGGTTCTCCAGCCTCCATGCGGCCAGCTGCTCAAACCGCTGGGGTGAGATCTCCTCTGCGCCATAGATGCACTGGGCGAATCCCTTTGCCTTATCACCGAATGTGCCGCGCACATAGCGCCGTATGAGGAGCGCCATGTCCAAAAATTCCTGGCCGCTTTTGGTGGAGAGATAGTGTTCCTGCCCGTTCTCTGTGATGTGGAATCCGGCGTACCGGGTGTTGGCTTCGACGCTTCGCTGGCTTTCAAGCTGCTCAGCATCCAGTTCCTGCTGGATTTTTTCTTGCTGCTCGGGCGGAACACGCTGGGCGTAAAGTTCATCGAGGCGCTCCTGCATGATCCTATCGACGGTGGTTCCGTCTTCGGCCAGAGCCTGCTCCAGCGCGGCAAGCTGGCGCTTGTCCAGCCAGAGTTCGATAGAAACAGAGTCCATTACACCGCCTCCTCGCTCACCGCAGTGGGCGTATCGACCGGAGTGCGGGGCTGCCGTTTGGTGCGGGGGCGTGGAGGTTCAGCTGGTTCCTCCATGCTCTCGATATACTCACGGGTCTGAGATGGAACATACTTTTCGTAGAGCTTGGCAAGAAAATCCTCCAGCTCCGTTTCCAAAGTCGTTTCCTTCTTCTCTGTATAGAACCGGAGCGCCCGCAGCTTTTCCGCTTCCATGTCGATGCTGATGCTTGTCTTTTTCATATACATCCTCCTCACATAAACAGTTTCATGGCACTCTCTGCTTTGGCACAGTCCGCGATTGCCTGGTCATACTGGACCAACAACTGAGGGTCTACACCATCAAGAACCAGTTCTGTCCCGTAGGGACCGGGGCGTACAGCGGAGACCTTGGCATCCAGGAGTTCAGCAAACTGCTCTTTTCCACGGTCGCTCAGCTGGGTCAGATCTGCCGCAGGCACCCATCCGACATCGGCAGTGGTGTGGACCAGATACACATCATGCTCCGGCAGGCCGAGTTCCAGCAGATCCCTCAGCCGGATGGCAGGCTCCTGAGCGAGCGCTTTCAGTTCCTGTTCGGGCAACGGTTTTGGATCGAGGAACACCCTGGTCTGCGCGTGTTCGCCGCATTCGTAATCGATGCGCCGCCACTCACCGCCGCTGGCAACCTGCAGCTCGCCCAAATGGCTGTACCGCCAATCACGACCAGTTTCCTTGCACCAGCGGATCACATGATCGCTGACGCTGCCTTCCGTCCATTCAAAATTGAACAGAGTTTCACCCTGTTTTTTCAGCAGGTCCGTCCATTGGTTCCGGTCGGTAAACCCCAGACTATGCGCCACAATGGCCTGACACATGCGAATGGCCCAATCGGAAGGCTCGCTTTTACTCTCGTGTCTTTTTCTGAATTCCTCCAGTTGAGAGAGCAGGGCCAGCTGTTCCTGTGTGATTTTCATACATTGCCTCCCATGTGTTATAGTTTCATTTCCGACTGGCCACCTTGTTCCAGTGCCGGATTGTTCCCAAAGGTTTTGGTTAAGCATTCGTAGATACTCTCTGTATCCCAGCTGCCCGTGGCGGCCAACTGACTGGCAATCTCATGCAAATCCTGCGCGCAGGCGAGCATCGCATCGCCTGTGATGGCCCAAGGCCATATTATGGAGGTTTCCTGCTCGAAGCAGATGTAATCCACAATATCTCGATATGCATCATCGCTAATCGTTTCATAGCGGTGCGCAAGACTAAATCCCATGGCCTCGATTTCCGGGTTGCTCAACCCAAGATCATTGTGCAGGAGCTGATATAGCTCCGCACTTCCGTCGTGCTGGGCGAGATATGCAATCAGTTTGGACAAGATCTCCCGTGCTTTCTCCGGGTCTTCCAACGGAGCCAGAGCGCCCTTATCGACAAAACTACCGCAAGAAGCTGGAGCCAAACGCATATTCTCGGTCTCATGACCCGCACTGCGGAGTTCTCTGGAACTTGTTGGCGGCTGCATTTTTGATTTCATGATTTTATCCTCCTGCTGTAGGTAGATAATCACGCGGATTAGTTCTCTCCCCATTGACCCGTACCTCAAAGTGCAGATGGGGACCCGTGGACCTGCCGGTGGAGCCGGAGAGTGCGATGATGTCTCCAGCTTCTACGGTCTGGCCCACCTGAGCGAGCAGCCTGGAGTTATGACCGTAGAGTGTTGACAGCCCATTACCGTGATCGATCATAACATAGTACCCATATCCGCCTGCGTTATATTGTGATACGGTGACAGTCCCCGGCAGAGCCGCCCGGATGGGAGTGCCGGTAGGAACGGCCAGATCCATCCCAGTGTGTCCCCGTGTCTCACCTGTGAACGGGTCACTGCGGTATCCAAACTCCGAGGTCACGATGCTTTCCCAGTTTGCACCCACTGGTGAGCAGAAGCCATCTACACTGATAAACGGAATATCCGCACCAGGAAACCATTCGCCGGTCCCCGCAGCTGTGCCGTACAAAACGATGTTGTAAATGCTGTCGGCGTTACTTTGATTCTCCGGGGTGACTGTGGTCCCCATAGCCGCCTCGATTCGAGCGTAGACTTCGTTCATACCAGTAACAGGAATGGCCACCGTATAGGTTTCCTCAACCTCCACTTCGTTGCCTTCCTCATCAGTGGTAGTCACTGTGCGAGTCCTCTCCTCGTAGTCTACAAAACAATCTGTAAACGCACGAATGCCACTGTCATCAGGGTGTTCTGCCGCAAAATACAGAGCATAAAAAAC
The DNA here is from genome assembly GCF_025567565.1 of Muriventricola aceti. NCBI lineage: Bacteria > Bacillati > Bacillota > Clostridia > Eubacteriales > Oscillospiraceae > Muriventricola > Muriventricola aceti. The sequence continues at coordinate 40,762 of NZ_JAOQKF010000005.1, forward strand.
AGCCTTGACGCGCGTATCATCAAGGCTGTTTCCGTCCTCGCACTGGGCGTTAATTTCCTCTATTGCTCTATCCAGCTGGGCAAAGCTGCCTCTCATATCTTCGATATAGCCTCGGTACTCTGGAGTAGCGCTGGAGGAAATTGTACCGCCGTGGAAACATAATTCCACGGCGGATACATTGTGCTGCGACGAGCCGGAGAGAACAGCGCAGATCAAAACCACCAGCACGATCAGCGGAGAGAGTATTGCAACAATGACCCACCCCAATGCCTTGCGGGTCTTCTCGTTTGAGAGGACTGCGACGGCTGCCTTGGCAATGGCAGCAACAGTCGCTGCGCTCATGCCGCCACCTCCTTACCGGCCGCCGGCGGAGCCGTACAGAGCTTCCTTGTAGGCAGGCGCATGCACCTCCAACAGATACCGCTCGTTGCCGCACTTGAATAGGCACACGCCGCGCTGGGGGAAACGGATGAGATTGTATTCCGCCTCCTCCAGCTGAAGCAAGTCCATATAAAACCGCTTGTCGATAGACCCGCAGTTGAAGATGAACTGGTGGGGCGGAATCGCAAACAGGGGCTTGGTCAGCTCTCGGATACCCTCTCGGTCGAAGTCCTCCAGATTCTGTGAGGCCATGATGAGGTTGGACTCTTTCTTTCGCACCCGCTTGAGGATGTTGCGGATATACTCGATGATGGTGGTTCCCACCGTGATGTTATCTGAGAGCCAGACATAGAGCTCGTCCAGCACCGCAGTGGTGTTGCCGATGGTCAGCAGGCGGTCGGACATAAAGGACAAGATATTGAAAAGCATGGCCCCGCGAACGCTGCGATTGGCCTGCAGGAGTCCTTTGACGCCGAAGACAATGAATCGGGACGAGGTCACATTGGTATGGCCGTTGAAGAATTTCGCCTCCGCGCCCTTACACATGGAGTGAAGACCGAGGAGGATCTCCTGCAGAAGTTCTGCCGTGTACAGCTGGTGAGCGTCTGCATCATACCCCTGATACTCCTCCTCAATAAGGTCATAGAGGTCGGAGAGGATAGGGTAATCCTCCGGCTTCAGGCGGCCAAAGTCGGTAGTATCACTGATGCTCCACTTTTCATACAGACGGCTGACCATAATCTCAATGGCATCGATGTGCCGGTCACTGAAATCTTTATAGGCCCGGAAGAAGTCCTTGAGAAAGGAAATGTGCTGGCTCAGGCGGGTGGATTTGCGGAAGGCCTCGGGGGCGTCGGTATCTTCCGGGTCTCCACCCTCATCCCAGCATTTTGGCTCCAGAGGGTTGATGCGGTACACACCGCCCATCAGATCCATGAAACAGCCGCCGACCCTCTCGCACATATCCTGCTGCTCATGTTCGGCATCCAGCGATATGACGGATTTGCCTGTCTCCAAAAAATTGAGCAGGAGCAGCTTGAGCAGGTAGCTCTTGCCTTGGCCGCTGTTGCCGAGGATCAGAATGCTGGCGGAAGTCTTATCGTCATCCCGCTTATCAAAGTCTACCAAGATATTGGCACCGTACTTGTCCTTGCCGATATAAAAGCCGTGGGGATCTGTTTTTCCGCTGTAGTTGAACGGGTACAGGTTGGCCACCGAGCTGGCCGGGAGGACTCGCTCAAACTGCTCACCGAAGTGGTTCCAGCCAGACGGCATGACAGAAACAAAGCCCTCCCGCTGGCGGAGAAGCAGCCGGTCCACATTGAGCTTGCTCCGCACCAGCTCCGTCAGCACATCAGTCTGGAGCAGTTTGAGGGCATCATAGCTGGATGCGGTCAACTCCAGAAAGACTGCACAGTGGAGGAGCGGCTCACGGTTACGATGCATGGTAGAGACCAGGGTGACCACATCCTGCAAATTGGCTTCCGCCGTGACTGTCTGCTGGAGATCCTCCGTACTGGAGCGGGACATCCGGTTGCGGTTGGCCGCATTGTGGATGATCCGTTTCTCCTCGCTGGCGGTGACCTGTCGGGTGTAGATCCGGATGGTCACGCCGTCCATCTCACCCAGGTGGCGGAGGATAGCCTGTTCGTCGGTAGAGGTGGGGTACTCCCGCAGCGCCCAGACACAGCGGTAGGTGTTGCCACAGAGGAAGTGGTCGACCTTGAAATCAATGACAGAGGGGGCGATCATATCAAGGAAGTCTTTGATGCCGCCCGAGTCTGTCGAGGGTGCGGGACTTCTTTTCTTTCTGGATTTGTTCATGAGATACCTCCTGTCTGTGGCCGTGAGAGGTATCCTGTTCCGCCAGATGGCCGTCCAAGAAATTACTCTCACGGCCAATTGGCATTTGCATGAGCGTCAGTCGTTCAGCACGATCCAACGCTCCCCGTCAAAATCTTCGTACTTTTCGGTGGTAGCATTTTGCTCAAAGTACACTCCCAGCATGCGCTTGGCGTCCTCTTTACCAGCAAGGCGCACCTTGAAGCCTTGGTCTTCCAGGCTTTTCTGGACCCGTGAGAGTTGGGTGCGGAAGTCGGCGTCCTGATCATCCCGGAAGCGGATCAGGACAAAAAACTCACGGGCAGTCGCCATTTGCACCTGCAGCCGGTCCAGGGAACGGGCATCCGCCTCCAGCAGTCGGCTGATCACGGGAAGTTCCTCCATGGCCGCGCGTTCCCGATAGTAACGCTTGTTATCCTCGAATGACTCCTTAGAGTTGAGGGCCAGCATCTCGATCTCTGTCTGCCCCTTGAGGACAGTCATCAGGGCATAGATCCGTCCGCCCACTGCTTCCGGAGGTTGTACAGAGAGGTTTGTCGGCTTCACGGAAAAGAAGGCCAGCATCCCATGGGATGTCTTGAGTCCGTAATCGCTGATGTCGTTGATCCCAATCAGCTGGCGGGTCGTTTCTTTTTTCTGTGCCGCTGCCTTTTCTTTTTTTCTGCTCATCATATCACCTCTGCTCCTGAATCGTCTTGGTCATCCCCCAGGAGTAGTTCTGCTGCTGGAGGATAAAATAGCGCACCGCATAACGCAGAAAGTCCAGAATGCTGGTGTCGTCCATGCGGATGGAAAGGAATGCGTATGCGGCAGTCAGTACGATGGGGACAAAGAAACCGAGCTGTGAGAGCGCAAAGACAGAGATCAAACTGCCGATTCCGATGATGGCGAGATCCCGCAGCGTCCACAGCCAGAGCGTGGCTTTGGATTTCAAGTTATCCGGATAGATATACACTTGCGCTCACCTCACATCGTCATGCTCATCCCAAAGCCCTGTTCATCCTGCTCCAGGTCAAGCTCTTGATCTTGCGTTTCGTCCTGCTCCTGCGCTTCGCCCTCATATTGTTCCAGCTCCCAGGATCGGAGTTCCTGCGACACCAGGCCCACGACGAAGGCCCGCTTGGATACGCCATTGTGCGCCTCGAGATACTGCTCAACGCGCTGGAAAAGAGTCTCAGGCATGGCGATTGCCAGCGTCCGCTCTTTCTTGTTGTCTTGAAGCGTGGCATCCTGGAGCGGCTCCTCACCCTGTTCCCACTGGTCCAGTGCCTGGTTCAAAAGATTCTGGACAAGAGCCTTTTGCGTGAGGGGCGAATGGGCATCCAGGTAGGACTTCAGCTGCTGAAACATGTCCTCTGAGATCTGAACGGCCAGGGTGCGCTGATCCTGCTTCGCCGTGGTAGGCTGATCCAAGTGAGCAGTGAAAACCTTAGTGAGGTACTCACCATTTGTCATTTCAGGCCCTTTATCTGCCATCACCCGCATATGGATAGATTCAGGGATCAAGCCACAAAAGTTTTTCATCGGTTCCATGATCGTATCTCCCTTCATAATATTTCAAGCTGTTTGCGCTGTGATGGCCCATGCGATCCCTCGTAAAACATAGTCGACACAAGGAATCGCCACAGAGTTGCCCAGCGCTTTATAGCGGGCGGAATCGGAGGCACCCTCGATATCCGTCCAACCATCCGGGAATCCTTGCAGACGCTCGCATTCCAGCGGGGTCAGGCGCCGAATCAGGAGAACCAGTGTTTCATTTTCCAGTATCGAATCATCCTGCGCCTCGTCAAGATCCACGACCAGATCGGTCGCGTCCTTGTGTTGCCGTGCGCTCTGTGTGCTGGCCACATCATCATTTTTGAATACATCCACACGCTGTCGGCTGAACACAGCGTGGTGGTCGGTGGCGGTGAGGGTATAGGCGATGCCCTGTTGATACCCGATCCCGTTCCCGCCGTTCAGCGGCTGTCGGTCTATCGCATTGCCGGTGATGCAGAAGGTGTCATCCCTCTGCGCCACCAGCGGGACATTGTTCCCACCAGTGCCGTAGCGGGCTGACATTGTGGGCGCGACTTTGTGAGGCCCCGTGTACCGTGCATCTATCCCATGGTTTTCAAATACCAACGGTTGATGGCCATGCTCCTGTGCGCGAAGTGTTCCAGCAACATCCTCACTGCAGCCCATCGCACTGCCGCCCTGGTCGTTGAGGCAGAGGATCGAGGGCATGCAGTTTCCACTGGCGCTTCCTTTTAAGGTTGGGGCTACTTCCTCGCCATATCCGATGCTCCCCGCTGAGGAGCCTGCCCCTGCGGAGAAGCCAGCTGTCAGAATGCAAGGATATCCTTGTCCAGCTTGACCTCCGCCGCCGCTGAGCGATGTGTGGCGTTCCGGTGAGAGGAAGCAATCTCCGTTGCCTTTGGCGGTTATGCCTGCAACAAAGGTCTGCTGTTTCATCCCCGGCTGAGCGCCAAGTGCTGCGGCCACACCATGGAGGTCGCGCACCTCATCTCTCTGATTTGCGGCAAAGGCGACCACAGGCCCGCCTGTAACAAAAGTCTGCATCTGCATATTTGTCGTTGCCATAAGCGCGCCGGAAACGCCATGCAGGTCAATACCTTCATCTCTTTGATTGATGTGGTAGGCTTTTAAATCAGATATTTCCTGGCTTGCTGTCATCACTCCTGCCTGTATCTGCAAAGCCTGTTTGAGCTGGAATGGGAGTTCCTTTCCCCTGGCATCCGCTCGACGCAGGATTCCCAAGCAGGCTGTCCTGCTCAAATAGTATTTTCGGGGCGGATCGGCCTGCAAAATCTGCGACAAGGAACACTCTTTTACGGCGTTGGGCGACACCCCAGTACTGAGCGTCCAGGACACGCCAAGCCAGGCTGAATTGATCTCCCAGAATGATTGCCCCAGCAGATTCCCATGTCCCGGAGTCAGGTCGAGGCACTGAACAGGTACGGTCTTTAACTCTAACGATTTCCTCCAGGACAATGCGGAAGTCCTCGCCTTTGGGGGTTCCGCTGGAGAAGGCTCCGGGCACATTCTCCCAGCACATATATCGAGGTCGAACAGTGTGAGCTGTTCTACCGCGTCGCTCATCTGCATCCCTCATTTCTTTTACAATTCGGATCTGCTCCATAAACAGGCCGGACCGAGCCCCAGCAAGACCGGCTCTGGTCCCCGCCACGCTGAGATCCTGGCAGGGCGAGCCGCCAGTGATGATGTCCACCGGTGGCAGGTCGGCACCATTGAGTTTTGTGATATCCCCGACATGGATCATGTCCGGAAATCTCAACCGAGTGACTTCGATGGGAAATGGTTCGATCTCGCTTGCCCACAGCGGGGTGATGCCGTTATGGATCGCTGCCAAAGGAAAACCGCCGATCCCATCAAAGAGACTCCCCATGGTGGGCATCAGATTATTCCAAGCGCCTGCCCTGAAGCAGTGACCTGCTCCATCTCAGCGGGCAGTTGCTCTTTCTGAATGTCGTGAGCGTCGATGTTCTTTACTGGGATGCTCAGCTGATTGGCTTCGGAAATTTCCCGGGCCATGCCGGAACTGATCCTGTCACCGCACACCCACAGTTCATCACACCGCCGCAGAAGCTGTTGTCCAAGCTGGAGCCCAAGCTCTCGCTCGGCGGGATCACCATCGTCCAGCATCTGCGGGTACAGAAGGTGGACCGCAATTGGAATATATCCCTGGTGGATCGCATAGCGGCAGGCTCTCTGTGCGAAGGCTACATTTTTTTCGATATCCCCGGCATAAGGCGAGGCAATATAGATCAACTTGCTTTTTTTCATTTTGCCGCCGCCCCCACTGTTTGAACAACTGTCCGAGTGGTGTTGACCGCTGTCTGCGCGGCATAAACTGCCGACATGATGTTGGCTCGGGTCGAGGTATCCAAGCCAAACGCACCACAGATCCGAGGCACCTCACCGGCAGAAAGCATGAGTCCCAAGCCGAGGAGCGCATGGTCTTTCAGAACCATAAGCCCGGCAGTGAGGATCGTTGCCTGGAGGAAGGTGGTCAGGCACAGGCCAATGATCTGCTTGCACCACTGCACAAACCCATCCATGTAACCACGAGGTACAGAGAACATATAGAGTGACCCGACCGCGATCTGGATGAGCAGGATGCCGCCGCGCTTGAGGTTGGAGAAAAAGCACTTGATGATGGCGTAGCCCATCATGATAATGATAAAGATGACCATGATAGGGCTGGTGATGCTTCCGATCCCGCCGAAGACACCGGAGGATGCTGCCGAGCCTATATCAACTCCCTGCAAAGAAGTGATGATATCAGTGGAGAGTACATCAAATCCCTCGCCATATCCCGTGATCCCAGCGGTCAGGCTGGCCTGCAAGGTGACAGAGAGTTTATAAAGCTCCACTGGCACCAGCGTAAAACAGCCCACAGCCAGAAACCCCTTGATGGCATTGAGGGCGGCATCCTTGACATTCGCTCGTCCGGTTTGGCACTCGATCCCCACTTCGAATACGGCGACTACCAGACCGACTCCGTACAATGCCCAGCCCAGATAAGAAAAGAAGAGAACGATGGACTGCACCCACGGCATATCAAAGAGTTCCACGCCCATGTTGCCCATCGCAGAAAAGAAGTTGCCAAAGAAGCCCACGAGCTGGCTGTAGATCCAGTCGATGAGCTGATCCATCAGTCCACCAAGGAAAAAGTCTAAAATAAACATCTGGTCGTATCACCTCTTTCTGAAAAAGAGAGGCCGTGCCAGTGGTGAATTTCGCCCCCCGCGCAAAAGGCACAGGGGCCGTGACTGAGCACGGCCCCTGGTTCTGTTTGTTTCCCTGAGTTTTAGTGGTCAGCACATTTGAGGGATATGCCCCTGCGCTTCCTCCTGGCTCTGGAATATCTGCAAGTACTCATCTACAACGCCAGCCAACAACTTGTAATCCGCCTGGGTCGGCTGGTACACATACCAGCCGACCTTCCCATAATCGTCCCAGAGGTGGGGCATCACCCCGTCTGAAAAATTGGGGTTGCTGACCATTTTCTTTCCCAGCAGATCACCAAAACGGAGAATGTTGATATCCACCGCGCCATCGACCCGGTTAAGCACAGTCAGTTTGAGCGCATTATACTGATTGGCGATGTTCAGAGAAACAAATTCCAGCTTGGCTCGCAGCTCTGGGGCAACCTGGATATATGCGGCCCTGCCCACATAGGTGGTATGCGCTGATTCCTTACTTTGCGAAAGTATTTTCCTCAGTTCCATCTCGAATGCATTCAAGTTCGATCATCCTCTCCTTTACGACAGTGTCATGGAGCCGTTTCTTTCAAGGTCAGTATCCGCATGCTCTGCCGCATAGGCTGCATGATCTGCTGACCCACCTGCGTTCATATATGCAATAACACGGCAGAGCTCATCATGGGTGGAGTCTGCTCCAAAAAAGCCAGCGGCGGCCAGGTCTGCCAGTGTTTCCTCATTTCCACCACAGGACAAGTAATGGGCAGCGCACCCGAGTTCCGATGGAAGGACAATGGTTTGCGTGTTATAGAGATACTTGGCAATTGCCCGGCCATACACTTGATCGGAGTCCTGAATGGCCTCACATATCTCATTTGCCACTTTGTCAAACCGCTGCTCAAAATCTTCGTTGAGTTCATAAGCGATCCGAAGCCACTGTGCAAACGCCCCCGGCCGCCCTTGGATATGATTCTCCAGTGCATAGAGCTGCTCGGCGGCAGAGGCCAGGTCTTTCGAAAAGCACCGTTTATTCTCTGCCACCAATGCTTCCAGTTTGGTGGAGTTGATAGCATTGGACATGGTTTTCACCTCCTTTTTCCGCCCTGTCCTTTTGGGTTACATGCCCAAAATGCTCCACACATAAGTGGGGGCAGTAAGGGTGAAGATCAGGCAGGCAAACAGGATGGCCGGTGCAGTCCATTCAAACTGGCCGTGCTTCCTATAGTCAAAGTAGGCCATACCCAACTTCGCAAAGAAAAATACCGCCAAAATCAGATCGATCACGGGAAAGACCACGTTGTTGACTACAGCTTTAATCTGGTCGGACGCATCGTTCCAGGTGCCCTCGATAGCACCGGCCACATCGCCGGTGCCGGCGGCAAAGGCCGTGGTGCTGAGCAGACAAACTGCCAGCAGGAGAATCAGAAGCATACAGAAGAACTTTTTGTACTTGAACATAAAAAACCACCTTTCTTTTAGCAAGAAAGGCCGTAGAATGCAGTCCAAGACATTAAGTTTTAAGCAGGCTGTGGAGCTGCATTCCACGGCCCGCTTTACAGAATTACATGGACATCGACATGTCTTTGCCTATTTCATTTACAGCATTTTGCTCATCCTCCTTCTGATGTTGATCCTCGATCTCTGCAAGCCAGTAAGTCAACCAGTCCACACCACGGTCGAACTCTTGAAAGGTGCTGGCGTATATCGTGTTTTGCATTTCACTGTTCATGGCCGGATCAGGATCGTTTTGAGCAGCGTGATGGTACTGCTCCAACTTTTCCAGCAGATCTACCGCCTGATCCAGAATGTCGTACAGCGAAATGGCTTGGGTCTGTATTAAGGGCGGCAGTACAGAAGGTGCATTTTTCTGATACACACCTCGCCGTGCTTTTCCATATGGGGTGTCAGTAGTCTTAACCAGATCATCCAGCACATGCCAGACATTGTTGACCTCGACCTGGCCTTCCCAGTTAGTGCCTTCCGCCCGTCCCCGAATGAATTTCACGATCTCACCATAAGAATGCGGCTGGCCATCTTCAAGAAGCTCCTTTGCAGCTTCTCGAAGGAACTCCGATTTATCGTGTGCCTCCGGCTTCATGTTTCACCTCCTTGGCATGTGAAAAGCCAGTCCTGATGACAGTTTGCTTTTCATTTTCTCGGGGCTATAGGTCATCCAAGGTCATGCCTTCTGTTATCGCATCGGCGCTATATGCCAGTCATCCCAGAGATTCCCGCTGATCGTGAGCGTATCGTTGAGATTGACAGAGAGCATCCCGACCGGTGTCCAGCAATCGATGACCCATGTGTTAACGGTATAGGCGCCGTCCGGGTACCAGATAGGAGTAAAATGTGTGCGCCGGTCGTAGGTGCTGTACTCATTCATCTGGAATTCCAGGCGGGAGGAGGAGGGACTGACCGAGATGCGATCCAGCAGCCGCCAGAACAAATCATAGCCAAATTCCGGGAAATAGCTGACCGCATTCTGGAGGGCAGTGGTGGCCGAGCGTTGGGAGCTGCTGACTCTGGCGGTGACCACCTCGTTGAGACCATAGCCAGATTTCATTGTGGTCCCGCTGGCAGTGGGATTCTTTTCGTCCGGGGTGATCTCCATAGTAGCGGAAAGACTGGCAGTGTAGCGGTCCAGGTCAAATTCCCACCATCCATGATCACACCAGTATCCACTATTCTTGCCAGTGCTATGCCACACCCAGTACGCATACCACCAAGGGCGCCAGATGCTCCACTGAGCTGTTGTTTTTTCTGCTCTGGAAGGGAGTGCGGCTGGCGAAAAAGAGTCGTTGCGGTCATCCGCAACCGGATTCGGGGGCGGGTTCTGGTTCAGGTCAACGATCTTGCAATGGATTGTGGCCTGTGCCGAGCCGGGGCCGGACACATCCACATCAATGGTCATATCCTGCGCCTCATCCGGTGTGGTCCAGCGCACCCAGGCCAACTGGGAGTCGCCGTCCGGGTAGTAGATGTTGCTGACCGTATAGGTGGTTCCATTGATGTGGAACCGCACAGTGACCGGATTATCCGGGTCACTCTGCCCGCCGCTGACCTCCACCGCCGTAATGACCTCTGTGTTAGTCCGGTACTCGTAGTCGTAGGTGGTGATGACTGGCTCCTCCGGCCGCTCCTCGAACCGGACGATTCCAAGGCCGAGGGACGACTTGATGTCGGAGTTGCTCACCTTTGAGGTCGTGGAGCCGGACCATGCCGGATAGCCCAGATCCGGCGTTTCCAGGAACATAGCCAGCGGCAGATTCTTATGCGTCAGGCTCCCCATCCATGTCCGCAGATGACCGCTGACCACCTCGTCATAAAGGGCGGCCTCCGTTGCAGTAGTGGCGATCATGACGCCTTCATATTTGTAATAGGCGATAGGCTCAAGAAGGATTTTATATTCACCGCCGATGAGTGTTTCGTAATCCATGCCGGTTTGTTCTGCAATCAGTTTTACAGCATATTCGGAGCAAAAGTATCGTTTGATTGCCTCGATATTGTTGTTTCCGTTGGTGCTGATAATCCTGGGGATCGGTTGAGCAGGGTTCTTGTAAGCATATCCGCCTTGAACTGGTGATAAAGCAGTCCCATTGTTATACTGGATCTTGCTTACTTTTCCAAAATGATAGATCCCCGCAGCAGGCTGCTTATTTGTCAGGTCGAAAGGCGTGGTCACGACAGCATGATTGCTGGCACGAACAACGGTAATGCGCACACCCTCATTTCCAGGATTCCAGCTGCCATGGCTTGTAGCATCGCCCATGGAACCGCCACCGCCATCAATATTTCCAGAGCCTCCTGTTTCACCTTCTGCAAAGGCAGGGATGCAAAGGGCAGTCAGCATGATGGCAAACGACAGCAGGACACTGATGATTCGTTTCATTTTGCCTCCTTTCAGGCAACAAAAAAGCACAGCCGAAGCTGTGCTTTTCTGCCATATTGATTGGATCAGCCCATTGTGCCGACCTGCTTGTTGATATCGCCATCACTGTCGATTGTGCCGCCCTGGTTCCCGCCGGCGTTGGGGACATTATCGAAACCAGGCAGCCCACCTCCGGTATTGGTGGAGGGCGGCTCGGGGGGCTGGTAGGTATCATGGTCTTCAGGAGTAGGCGTTCCCTCGACCGGCGTACCGTCCGGCTTTTGGCTGGGGTCAGTCAGCGTCTCCTCGTCAGGCTCCTCCGGCACCTCGGGATCTGCCTGGATGGTCTGCTCTGTCCCGCTGGAGACAGCGCCGTTTCCAGCATTCGAACTGGTATCGTTAGACGGAGTCTGGGGATTGACCGTCAGGTCATTTTCATTGATATCGGAAGAAGCATCAGGATCGGTGGTGGGGATGCTGCCGTCAGGGTCAACCACGACCTCTCCCTGCTGGGAGCTGTTGACGGGAGGCAGATCGTCAGTAGGCTTATCCTTTGTGAACTGCTGGGAGATTACAAACACCAGGATCGCACAGATCACAAGTCCTCCAGTAATGGTCAGCCACTTTTTGGTGCTGTCTTTCATTGGTATCCTCCTTTTCTGTAAGTCGGCGCTCAGGTCGATTCGTCATGCGGTTGTTTTGGCGTAGCGGCTGATCGATATGATCTTGATACTATTTTCCTACGCCACTTGCCTCTTGTCAACTCGAACCCTACCACAAAAGAGTGCGGAAGTCTATAATTGCAGTGGTTACAAAAGAGACTTTTTTGATGGCTCAGTCAGAAACGGGGCGTGTACCCGGCGCTTACCTTTACAGTCATCCGCATGGGCGGTAAAAGCCTGCCTCCAAAGGAGACTGGCACTTCCAGCTCGATTTCACAGTCGGCAACCAGCCGGTTGCCAGCACTGTCGGCCGACGCGAAGGATGCGTTCCGAAGGTCGACGCTTAGATTCCATACACGGAACTCCATCTTGCCATCCTCGGTATATTGCACATGATACCCACCATGACTGCGCAGGTTCAAAAGGGAGTCCAGCCGGCCATAGATGTCGCCGTAGTCCAATGATTCTTCAAAATCTCCGGCCATAGGCTGATAGGCGCCGGAGTAACCCTCCCGCACCCCATGGTACACATCGTCATAGTTGTCGTTGACCGTAGAAATGACCGCTTCCTGAACAGCATCCCGAACCCCCTGCGCCACAATGAGGAGCCGGAGGTACTCGCTTACGCCGCACAGAAGGATCACAAGGGAAAGGGTGACGGCAACGATCAGCGGGAAGGAAACACCCCGGCGATCCCTGATCGCTTGCTTGAATCGACTCATTTCCAATACACCTCGCTTTTCCCCGTTGCCTCGGAGCGGAGGGTGATTGGAAAGCTGCCAAATCCAGCAAAGAGGCCCAGGTTGGTTTCATAGGTCAGGACGACAGTGACCTCCTGGTTGAGCTGGATGCGGCCCGTGCTGCTCCAGCTAATATCCGGGTCCAGACCTGTCTGCTCCCGCAGTGACTGAGTCCGGCGTGTGGTTTCGGTCCCTACGCGGCCATACAGCTCTGCCTCACGCACAAGCTCTGTGGCAAAGGTGTCCAGCTGCTGTTTGGCGATGTAGACAGGCATGATTTTAACGGCCAGCGCAATGACCAGCATGGCGCATATCACCAGGACGCAGACATCAATGTAGCCTTCGCCGCGGCGGGAGCGCAAGACTCGTTTCAGCACATGTTCACCTCCATTTCTGTGGGACTCTGCGTCTGCTCAGGGAATTCCGTCATGAGATACCACACACCGTTCTGCCGGTTTGCCGATATGACCGTCTGTGTGAGGATCTCGTCGGCAGAAACTTCCATAGAAGCATCTGCCACACCGGGGTGCGACCTTATCCTGTGTCCGTCGAGCAGGCTTTCTGCCTGTGCTTCCGTCAGAGAAACATAACCGCAGGGTGTCATCAGCGAAAACACTCCGCCCTTGTGATCCATCAGGAAATCTCGGACAGTCGCGGGGATCTGGACATCGCCAAAATCCTGTTGCAGCGTCCACACACAGTGCTGAAGTTCTTCTTTGTGTGAGCTGTCCGCACCGTTTTCCGAGATCCAGCGGTCGGTAATATAGCCCAATGGATCATCCAGGCCGAGCAGAAACTGTGCATCGTGATCGGTAACAGCTTCGTCGATGTTGTCATGGATCAGCCTTGTGGCAGCAATCACTTCAACGGTGTCCATCAACTGCGCAGGATCTGAGGCCATCCACTGCTTGACTCGCCGCTCATAGTCTGCATTGATTTTTTTCTTCAGTTCCTTTTTATAATTCATAGTGCGGCCTCCTCAGAACATTCCGCTAAGGGAGTTGAGGATCTGGAAGATGATGATGGCCAGATAGGTCACCAAGAAGCACATGAGCAGGATGAAGGAAAACACCCGGATTTTGGGCGGTATCTTCATCGCCTTCGCCTTTAGGCGCTGGAGTTCCAGCTGTTTCATATCATGGGCGAGCATTTGAAAGTAGTGGACGCCATCGTCTCCTCGCAGTACACCGATGAGCCCTCGAACCACATCGGAGAGGAGCGGAGAATTGAAACGGGCCTCAAAGCGGGTCAGTGCTGCCTCGTAGGAGCCGGAGCGCATATCTGCGGTGAGAATATCCAGTTCAGCGGCAAAGGTAGCACCGGCGTTTTGCTTGTAATGCTCCACCATGCTCAGCACATCACGGCTGTTGGCCAGCTCCTGGGTGATTGTGGCCACAAAGCGCGGCAGCTCGGATTCAATCTCATCCCGCTTGCCGCTCAGCTTTTCGTCTGCCCGGCGGATCTCTTTGAAATAGACCATCACGGCCAGAAGGATCACGACCAATGCCAGCAGAGGAAACAGAAGCAGGCAAGGGAGAATGCCAAGCATCACCGCTGCGGCTTTCACGGCAGCAAAGGCCGTATATTCCTCTGGTGTCATGCCAAGGCCAGCGGCATTCAGCGTGTTTTTCAGGCGGCTGTGCTTGTATTCGTCCATGTGAATGTGCGGGGCCAGCTTGACGGCCCAGCCCATAAGGAGTACATCTGTGGTGCGGGCCTGTTTCTTTTCCTGACGGCCGGCAGAGAGAAGCGCCTTTTGGGTAGCGAGGCGAGGCAGTTTGAACAGATCCGCCGCAACGAAAAAGAGGCCAAGCGCCAGAAACACCCCGCACAAAATCAGCAATAATTCCATAGCGTCACCTCTTGTATTCAATGGGCTGGGTCAGCTTGATGACCGCTGCTGTGCTGATAAACAGGACAGCCGCACAGACTGCCAGAATAATCTGTCCCATCGGCGTGTGCATCAGGATATCGTACCATTCCTGATTGAGAAAATAGAGCAGCGGGATGTTGCCAAGAACGAGGATCTGCATGACAATAAACTCCTTGCGGGGTTCAAAGACCATGTTTTCCAGTTCACCATTGACGATCCGCATATCGCTCAGCTTGGCGACAATAGGCGTCAGGGTGGTCTTCATACCCCGATCATAGCGGCAGGTCAGCAGCGCGGCCACCCATTCCCGGAATACAGCGTTGTCGATCTTGGTGCTGAGATCCCGCAGGGCGGCATCCACATCTGGATCGACCAGCTTGATCCTGGTCAGAAATTCCGCAAAGGCGCTTTTGACTGGCGGATTGAGGTATTCCAGATTCTCCTCAACTGCGGTCTGGATGTCCTCGTTACGGAGATAAGATGTGGTGATGATGGATAGTGCCGTTTCCAGCTCTGCGGAGATCGCTTTCTTAAAGTAGGCCGCAGTCAGCCTGATGTACCAAAATGGGATGAACATCATGCCAGCGGCCAGGACGGGAACGAGGAAGAAGTTGCCGATGAGAAAAGCGAACGACGCCCCCACGAGAAAGAGCAGCAGCGACATGGCGCAAATGGCCGGAAACTTTGCCTCCCGCCCTGTCATGCGAAGAATGTTTTGAGTTTCCTCGATCTCACGGCGTAGGATGAATTTTTTCTTGCGCTGTGTGGACTCGTTGATCTCGTCCCGGATGTTCTTGGGCTTGCTGGTGATCTGCCGGAATACCCCCTCGGTAAAATCCGAGGGGGTGATGCCCAGCAGTACAAAAAATCCGACCACCATGCCGAAACAGGCCATAAGCTGTATGGTCGTCACACAGGTTCACCTCCTTGTTTTTGATGGAAGCCTGCCAGCAGCTTGTCCAGCTCCTGCTGTGGCATTCCGTTGTCGATGAAGTGTTTTTGAAGATTCGCGGAGATTGGATGGACCGGCTCATGGCGCCCATTGATATAATATTTGCCATCTTCCAGCCGGTTGTCCTCGATCGCAAAATGATAGAGAGTGTTGTACTGGCGGGAACCATCCGGCTGGATCACACATTCCATGATCTCCATGATTTTGCGGCTCTTGTCCTCCAGCTGCTTGGCAAAGGCCACCACAGGAAATGCCTCGGTGACCAGGTCCATGAGGGTGTCGTCGGACATCTCATGCTTGCGCTTACACAGCGTGACCATGCGCCGCCAGGTGGCCTGTGAGGAGTTGGAGTGGATAGTGGTCAGCACACCGTGGCCGGTTCGGGCAGCTTCCTGCGCCGCATACGCCTCGGCGGAGCGCATCTCGCCTACACAGATAATGTCGGGGTGGTAACGCAGCGCCATATCCAGCAGCATATCCTGATCGATATTCTGCTTGGCGTTCTCAGATTCACGGGTGAGGGTGTGGATGACGCTGTTGCAGACCTTTCCATCCTTCTCGCGGACCAGATCCAGTTCGCGGGAGCCATTCTCAATGGTGAACACACGCTTATTGTCGGGAATTGTGGTCAGCAGCCATCCAGCCACTGTGGTCTTGCCGCTGCCGGTGGCTCCGGCCACACAAACGGAAACTCCGTACCGCAGGCAGGCGGACAAAAAGTCCAGCATATCCCCGGTAGCGGTGCCGCCACGGACAAAGTCATCCTTTTGCATGTTCTGCGGGTTGACGATTCGAATGGAGGCGGTGACGCCCACATCCTCATCCACCAGCGGCGTCTTGAGCACAGCAATACGGATATTCTTGCTGAGGTGGCCCAGGACGGCGGGACTGGCGTTGTCCAGCACCATACCAGACACATGAAGCATACGGCGGATCACATTGATGGCATGGCTGGGACTGTCGAAATGTTCATCCAGCTTGACCATCTGCCCATTGGAGTACAGCACCTCGATGTCCCGCCAGGAGTTGATGTTGATCTCCTCAATGCCGGTCCCGAAGATATACTTGGTCAAAAGGCCAAATTCCGCCATTTCTGTGTAGAGGGCATCCACCAGTCCATCTGCGGAATATCCTTTGACCGCAATACGCTGGTCCTGCACATACTTGGTGATATACCGCTTGATCTGGCTTTTCGCATCCTCGTCCCCACCATCGGTGATCAGGGAGGAGTATTTGCCGGAGATATACTCCTGCACTTCCTTGAGAACACTGTTGAAGTCCCGGCTGTCGCCCTCCGGTGCAAAGAAAAGTGCATGAGTACGGTTGGCCACCACAGTATTGCTGGCCAGCGTTCTGCGGGGCGAGTCATCGGGATACTGCACATCTGCGTCCGGTGAACTGTCGGCTGTGCTGGCGGGTGTATCCTGCGGTGTAGGCTCAACAGGAGCCGCTTCTTCTGCTTTTTCCGCTGTGCCCTCTGCTTGACAGGAGGGCAGGCCGTCACTGGGAGAAGGAACAGTATCACCAGTGCCATTGACGACAGGCCAGTCCGGGCCGAAGTACAGGGGGATATCTTTCTTTTCGCCGTCACGGTCTACGGTGATGTGCTTGACTTGCTTCTCCTCCTGGGCGGGCTGGGAACCAAAGAGGGACAGGTTGCGCTTTTCTCCTAACACCCAAACACCTCCTTGGCGATCTTCTCAATCTCCTTGCGGAAGACTCGGCTATCCTTCATGGAGAGTTCGCCCAGCAGGTCACCAGCCAGATACAGGGACTCCACCTCAGCAGAGTACGGCAGCGTAAATGCCACCGTACCCAGTGCCCTTGCCATGTGGTCACCAGCCTGCTGGGGTTTGACATTGCTGGCGGTCTTATACTGCTTATCCAGATCCCAGCCCGCGTCCTTCAGGAGCGGGAGCTGGCTGGACAGGTAGCTGATGGATTTCAGGTCGGCGTTGGCGAGACGAAGGACAGCGTCCGATTCCATCAGCGCCACAGCTGAGAGGATATCGTTGGCGATATAGCTCCCGCAGTCGATCACCACATAGGGCGCGATGTTCCGCAGGCCGTCGATGAGCTCACGGGCCTGCACATCGCTGTAGGGCGGGTAGGTGTATTCCGACTCGCCCTTCACCAGCCCCAGCATGGAGAGATACCCCAGCCGCCTGTGGGTGGTGAGGTTGTTCCGGATCAGACTGTCGGACACATGGGCGGCAGCCAATACGCTTCCCAGAGAGCCCTTGTTCTCCAGATCTCTGGGCGGACAAATACAAGGCAGCATGGGGGCGGACATATCGCACAGGAGCAGGATCGTATTTTTGTGCTTACCGGCAAGGTGCTTTGCGATCCGTGCGGCGACGGTGGTCTTGCCGCTGCCGGGGCTGCCCCAGACTGCCAGCACGCCACCCTGGTCCTCCTGCTCATATTCCTCATAGGCATCTTCATTTCCCTCCGAGCGGGAGAAGATGCTCCCTTTCTTGAAGTTCAGCATCAGGCCACCTCCTCGGACTCGGCGGGAGTTTCCACCTCCGTTTCTTCAGGATCTTCGGTCCCTGCGGGAGTTTCCTCCTGCGTAGTTTCTTCCTGGGGCGCTTCCTCGGGATCAGGCTCGGGGGGATAGATCTCCAACAGAACATCATCCTGTGCGGAGAGGAACTTTTCAGCATTCTCCTTGCTCCCGCGGTAAACCAGAGTCAGATGGATGGTACCTTCCTCCTCCAGCTCGGCCAGCACCTTGCTCTGTTCAGGCGTGACCAGCAGGGTGACCGTGCTGGGCAGCTCTTTTCCATCCTCATCATCGGTCTGAGCCTCTCCGGTGTTGGCATCATACCCGGTGGACGCAGTCACGCTGATCACTTCCACATACTGAAGCTCAGGCGGGATGACAGTCTGGCCTTGCTGTTTGTAGTCAGGGGCAACAACAGAAACGATATCGCCGCTCTGCAGCTTGCCAGACAGGCCATTGGCGAAGGAGCGAATCGTGACCGAGATAGCCTGCTGGCTGCCGTCGAGGTCATAAAGATAGGCATTGTCAGCTGCCGGAACATCAGAGATCTTGGTATTGATGATATAATCACCAACGGCAAGATCGGCCGTAGCGTATTTGCCTACGGCGTTGGCCTTCTCATGCAGGATATTGTCAGGCAGATTGTACCCGCCGACCTGGACCATCTGAACCATGTCATCGGTGATCTGCTCGCCGGCACGGACGGGCTGGGTGACCCGGACGATCTCGACCTTCTGGGATACCACCCGGTTGAAGAGCGGAGTCAGCCCGAAGCAGATGAGGACGGAAAGCAGGATACAGAACACACCGATCACGGTGCGGTTTCTCAAAAAGCTCATACGGGGAATAACCTCCTTTAAATTGGGATCAAAGTACTTAGATGCGGTTCATCCGCTTGCGCCGAAACACCTTGGGTACGATGACAGCGGCGGCAGCCAAGGGAGCCAGAATGCCGATGCATTTGAGAGCAGTCTTTTTCTCAATACGAAGCTTTTTCATCTCACAACCTCCAAAACATAGAATGTGGCAAAACCAATGGAAAGAAAGGGGGCTAAAGGGATCGCTATTTGGCCGATTGGCGTTGGTGTTGATGTGCAGTGCTTTTCAATGCCAGCCCGTGCGGCAGCGTATCCGATGGCAATGGCCAGCCCCAAAATGCTGCCCCACAATGCTGGGAGCAGGCCCAGAACAAAGCCTGCGGCGGCAACAAACTTGATGTCGCCTCCACCGGCTCGGTCTGGGAAAATCATTGCAACTCCGAGGAATGGCAGCGCAGCTAAAGGTCCGAGCATTTGTCCAATAAAGCGGGCGGGG
>NZ_JAOQKF010000005.1:59829-170328 GCF_025567565.1 Muriventricola aceti
GTGTACAGACCGGCCAGCAGCAGGGCGCCCAGCACCACAGCGATCAGGATCTTCACGGCGGTGTCGATGTAGCCCTCGCCGCGGGTGTTGGAGAGCGACTCGGACAGGCGGGCGCGGGTACAGCTCATCGCGCAGTGGGCCTTGCAGGTCATGGTCTTCACGGTATTGGACATCTTGTTGAGCATCTTCTTCATAAAGCAGTTCCTCCTCATAATTTTGAAAATAAATTGTGGTTGGTATTCTCGCATGTCACAGGCCCATTTCCTGTGCCTGCTGGGGGGCGGTAGGGTCGGGCGCGGACTGGCGGGACTGGCTCATGCCCTGGGACAGCGCCTGCCGATAGGCGCTGATCACCGCGTTATCAAATTCCATGCGGGCTTCTTTTGTGCAGGGGAAGCAGATATCCTTGTACTCGCCGTTCCCGGCTTTGTAGCTGGGCATGGATACAAACAGGCCCCTGCTGCTCTCCATGACCTTGACGCCCCGGACGGCAAAACACCCGTTGATGTTCACCGAGGCGGTGGCGCGGCAAGTCCCTTCCGGGCGGAGCGTGTGGATCTTGACGTCATAGTGGGTGGGATAGACCGCGTGGGGATCGCCCACAGCGGGCGGCGTCTGCGCCGCGGCCTGTTGCGTTTTGGTCGCCATGATTTGATTCCTCCTATTCTGAATTTACAGGGTCATGCACATGTCCTGACTCTGTTCGGGCTGGTCCGTGAAGTCGATGGGCTGGAACCCATAGCGGTCCACATAGTAGAAGGCGCTGCCGGAGGGGCCGTACAGCTCCACCACATCGGAGATCGCCAGCGGCTGACCATCCGGGCCCAGCGGGGTGCGGCTGAATTTGTTCCAGAGCTTTTCCAGGTCATTGTCCTGGATCTGGCCGTCGTAGACCACATGGTACTGTTCGGGTGCGGGGCCGCCAAACTTCTGCGCCATTGCGTCAAGCCCAATGAAGCGCATCTGGATCGGAGTACCGGGCTTGAGCTGCCAGATCCGGCAGGACTGCAGCTCCGGTGCGCTGTCACGGGCATGGAAGCCCTCGTTGGCAAGGCGTTCATAGACGCCTTCCTCCCAGCGGGGGACAAGCCCGTGCCGGGTCAGCCAGGATTCCAACTCCTCGCGGCGGAACTGCGGATCGACGGTGACTTCCGCCTGGTCCTTCGCCTGGTATCCAATAAGGCTTCCATAGTAGACCAGGCAGCCGTTTTTCATCTGAATGCTCACAGCGATATTCCTCCTTTCTGTTTTATCAGGTCATTTTCATCACCCCCATATCAGGCTGCTGGGGCTGAAGCTCAGCCAGCTTTTCCTTGGCCCAGTCCGGGAGGAATTCTTCCCGGAGCACACCGATGAAGTCAGTGCGGTTCCACCTTGTCTGCTCTCCATCGCCAAGGCAGGTGGAGCGGATAGAGCGCCCGATGGCGTGGGGTGAACAGCCGAATCCGTCATGGGCGTACCAGAGCTGGTTCTCTGGCGACCAGCAGCTTTCCCGAAGCGTGTCCGGGGAGAGGACCAGGACCTTGCCCTCATAGTCGAGGCTTTCAAAGGAATCCGGCTCACAATGCTGCGGGCCGAACAGTCCAAGGCTCTGGTATGCATCCCGCATCATACGAACAAAGCCATCCAGAATGGCTGGATGGCTCTTGACCCTATAGGATGTGTTGTGGTCGGCATCGGAGGGAACATAGGTGCGCCTTGCCCATTCCCGATTGCTCGGGCTGAACCGGCCGTCGTAGCTGAGCATCTGCAGCGTATTGGAGAGAACGAAGTTGATCCGCTTATAGCCCCATTTATCTACGAGAGGCTGCAGGAATGCGTCATCCAGATGTGCGCCATCAAAATGGGTTCGGATGCCCTCCTCAATGTCGCGGGCACACTCCACATTGGCGCAAAAACTGGCTCGCCAGAGGGCCAGCTCATTCCGGGCGCGGGCTTCGGTCGCAGAGTAGGGGTAGAGGTAAATCTCTTTTTCCATCCTGACGCTCCCTCCTTACGGCAGGCACCACTTATCATGAAATCGGATGGAGAGTGGGCTGATGCCCAGATCATTAAGCAGGCAGCAGAACTCCGCCGGCAGCTCCCGCAGTTCCTCGGTCGCGGGGACAATGATCAGGGCGCCGTCCGCCGCCAGCACTGAGATATCCTCGCCCAAGGGGATGGACGCCTCTGCCAACATGCCGGCCGGCAGGTTGAGATCAGGCCCCTCGCTGGTATAGCCGGCGCACCCTGCGTCCCCGCAGACACGGCTCACAAAAAGGCTGTTTGCATCACAGTCGCAGATATACTGGTCTGTCGGTGTCGTGACGGGGACCTCCTCTCCGGGTTCATACCCCATTCCACGCATAATGAATGCAGGCAATACCAGTGAATCATCTTCGCGGACCTTTACAGCGGTGTGTACCTTACTCATCTTTGCGCTCCTTTCGACCATAGGCGCTGTCACCATAGATCACATCTTCAGCTATCAGGTGATTCTCCAGCGCGCCCATACAGACATCCAGTCTGCTCAGCAGTTCCAGAATGTTCTCCGGCACATCACGCAGGTCGTAGGAGTACCCCGCCATAGCAAGTGTGACCGTATGATTATCCTCGTTCACCACCGCGCAGAGCTTGGCGTCGGCCCGAATTCCAGCTTCTTCCCGGATATAATCCGGAAGTTCCAGCATTCCGCCATCCAGGCCGTCGTAGGGACAGGCCGTTTCGCAGCCTTCACAAAAGCCGCAAACCTTGGCCAGATGGATGATGAGTTCCGCTGCCAGCTTGTTGAGCGCCTCTGCCGTCGTCAGCAGTTCCATGGCATTCATCTGCTGCTTCATGATCACCGCCGCGCGCTCCAGCGTATGGATCTCGATCCTGTCGCCGCCCTCCAGACCGCTGATCTTAAGTGCGGCGCTGGGAACATGAAAGGAACCGTTGGGCAGCTGCATAATGAATTTCATTTTCTGTTGTCCTCCTATATCATCTGATTCAAAGTTGGGAATGACTTCGCTTCCTGTTCCGCCAGCAGATCTTCCCGGAAAGCGGTCAGATCCTCTGTGGTGGGCGTATAGTTTCTTGATTCAAGGGCGGTCAGCAGCGCATAGGTCTGGCCGACCTCGGACAGCAGTGTCCGAAGACCTTCCGAGGCCATATCCGCCCCCATCCGGCGCAGCTGTGCGGAGAAGGTCACTCGGTAGTGCGGCTGACCGGGAATACTGTCGATCCGCATAGCCAGTCCAAGATAGGCTTCGTTTTGCGGCCGGATATAGACTTGCCCCACTACACTGGGGCAAACCTGAAGGCGTCCCTGGCTCATTTCCTCGATCAGCTTCGCCGCTTTCTGGAGCTTTTCCAGTTCCGTCAAGGCTTCAGCCATGTTGTATCACCCCCTGTCAGGTCAAACAGATTCATCTGGGACGGCGCCACCCGGCGCCGCTCATGCATATCGTAGTTGGCGATGATCAGCTCGGGGAATTGGGCGCCATTGTCATACCGCTGCTTGATGTTGTTGATTCGGGTGGTCTCCATGAGGTAGATGCCGGGCCGGTCATACAGGCTTCGGATGAATGCATCATCATTGTAGGAAAGAAGGAACTTGCCTTCGATCCGCATCAGCACATCCCGCAGGCGGATGTGGTCCGCCTCTGTAAAGCCGTCCTCCCCGATATTTTGATAGTAACCCTCGGTGGCGTGGTAGGGCGGGTCGAGATAGAACAGGCTCGCTGGGCGGTCATACTGCCGGATGAGTTTCTCGAAGTCCTTGTTCTCAATAACTACCTTAGCCAAGCGCCGATGGGCCTGTTCGATGAGGGGGAAGTTGCTCCGCATATCGTGGGGCTGGCTGCCGAAGCTGGTCAGGCCCGAAGCATAGCTGTACCGGATGAGCTGATAGAACCAGGCGGCCTTCTGCACATCGCTGGCGGGGCTGTCACGGGCCAGCGCCGCGCGGACCGCATCGAAATCCTCCCGCGCGTTCAGCACATACCGGAGCGATTCCATCAGCTCCTGCGGCTTATCTCTTACACATCGGTAAAGATTGACCAGCAGGCTGTTGAAATCGTTGTACACCTCGAAATCATTTCCGGGCGGCTTATGGAACAGCACCCAGCCGCCTCCGCCAAAGACCTCGATATACCGCTCATAGTAGACCGGGAATAAGGTCACGATCAGTTCCCGAAGTGCCTTTTTCCCACCGATCCAGCTCATGAAGCTATTCAACCACATCACCGCCTTCCAGCGGCAGCCGGGTCTGTGCGGTGTCAAATTGCTCCAAGGACCGGTTCAGACCGCTGATAGCGGCGGCGATTCCGCTGATCCGTCGTGTCAGATGGGCGATGGTCGCCCGCACCTCCTGTTCTGTAGCGGCGTAGAAGTACCCGCTGCCACTACTGGCGATGGGGATTCCCTTGCGGCGCAAGCGGTTGACCATCTGACGCACTTCGATCCCCTTGATGGAGAAAATGCACTCCAACTCCCGGCTGGTGGCGGCATTCGATTCGCCGGAGTGGTACCGTTCCAAAAATTCCGCCAGCCGTTCTTCCTGCATAGATGCCTCCTTTCCGGGGTGCTTTTCCGAAAAAGGGCATAAAAGAAGAGGGGGCCGTTTATCCCTCTCGGAAAAACGGCCCCATAGTTATTTTTGGCTATTTATTTTTCTGTAGGATCACCCCCTTGCGTCAACCTCTGGCGTGTTGCGTAATTACATGGACATGGTCGGGTTGTTGGGCGGCTGGCTGTACTCATAAAGGATCTCGATCCCGTTCCAGGACACATACCCATGCTCTGCTGCCGACAGACCGAGGTTTCTCATTTTTTGGTTGGCGTAGCCCTCCGCATCAAAGCAGGACACGAGAAGTTCGTCCGTGGGATAGATGCCGTCCTGCTTTGCCAGCATTTTGCCGTAGTCTGCAAGCTCCATGTCGCGGGGTAGGAAATTGTAGCAGCGAAGGTTCTGCGCCAGATCCAGGGCGTAATCCAAGCGGTGGCAGTCCTCCAGCTCCATCACCGCCTGCCATTTGTCCAGCCATCGAGGTTCGCCCTGACCCTGCTCCGCCCACACATACCCAAAGTCGATAGCGTGGCGAATAAGCTCTGCGGCAGAATCATACTGGGAGAGGATGTCCCTAAGCTGAGGCAGGCCGCAGTCCACATCCACAGCGATGCACTCGGTCAGCGTCTCTACTTCCAACGCATCCAAAGCAAGGAGCAGTTCATCCGGATGTGACGAGTCCATATATGCGCTGGTGTCCGGGAATCCCACCCAGATGCCCTCCATATTGCTGCGACTGGCCAGCTTGACTCGGATGCCATAATCGCCCTTGTCGGGATACTGCGTCAGGTCGCCGTCCAGGAGCGGAACTGTCAGGGATGAGATCTTGATGAAGTGGCCGTCACAGAATGCGCTTCCGACTTGCTGCCGAAATGCGGCCCCGACCTTCGCAGGATCGAGATATGCCCGTGCGGAGGAGGCCGGGTGTTTGATCCGATTCATTACGAAGTGCCCCAGTCCAATATCATCCCCGGCGCCGTAGAACAGCTCATAGTGATCCAGCTGATTGATGAGCTGAAGCACATCAAAGGTCTTTTCCGGTCGCTCGATCTGCATGGCCCCACGAAACAGCATGGATTCTTTGGCGGTCATGTTCTCAAACCGGCGCTCCAGCCAGTCGTACTCGGATTTGGTCATCTCAAAACCGTCCAGCAGATCGAAGAGCTTGCGATCTTGCGTACTCATCGCGGTATCATCTCCATTCCAATTTTATTTTCTTCTGTATTTTCCGTCTGCTCCACACAGCGAAAGGGACTCCACCGCCTGCAACAGGGACAGGCGACCATGCCGTTCGCAGCGTGGTCGATTTGTTCCTGTGTTACCTCACCGGGCGTATGGCAGCACTCATTGGCTACCGTGACAAGGTGCGCTGTTCCCAATGCCTCCGGCCGGTATTTTCGGTTGAAGGGAACAAAGTGGACCCAGCGCGGGTTATCAAACATCCGGTCTACATGCAGCCGCAGCGCCTCTTGTCTGACCTCCTCTTTGGATGCATGGACATAGTTGTGGTCCGACTCCCATTCGATGAGGGACTTCAGCAGAGCAGATTCCCCCTTGCGGTCGATCAGAGACTCGGCAATCTGGCACCATACTTTTTCCTCGATCTCTCCGAGATCGGTCTTCACTCCTGACCAGGGATGGTATTTTTTGTCCCGGCCGGAGCCGCTGCTGTTGCAGTAGAACACACCATGGAGCCAACGGATATCCGGGAAATCGATGGTAGCCAGATCCACTTGTTCGGGGGTACTGATTGTTTGCTTGAGAATTAAGAACACCTCCTATTACGCATGCATTTTGAATGTGAACCTGCCTCCGGCTCCTGTGTGTTATCCAAGCTCCATTTCTCCCATCCGCGGCTCCTGCTTCTGTTGTCCGATGCTCTGGATGGGTTGCCCATCCCGGCGTTCCAGCAGGCCGTACTCGGTCTGAATACTGTTGCGGGAGGCCAGAAGTGCCTGACCGTAGGTGTGAAGATTGATATGAGGTCGAATCAGCTTGATATCCTCTTTCGACAGTGAAACAGCAAGTTCTTCTGCCGCAACATCTTCAGGAGATGCAATGGCCGAAGAGAGGATGTGCTCATCAAGCTGTTCTGCCAGAACCAGTGCGTCCTCAACATGCTGGCACTCTGTGGCCGCTATGAGCGCCTTGTAGGCGGGGAGATTTTGGGTCGGCATTCGGGTGAGCACATCGCCAAGCTGCTTGATGGTTTCAAATGGTACTGCGCTGGTGATGTGTTCCTTGAGCTGCGGGACTTTGCAGTCCAGGCAGGTACACTCAACCGCACCCCAGTCAGCATATCCCAGGCAGCTTACCGCCATCTCCAAAACACTGTCTTCGGCGGGAAGCTTCAGCTCCACGACATCGGTCCCGCCAAAGGGAAGGTCTTCATGGCGCGCCGCCAGCCGGAGATGGATCGCATAGTCCGGCTCGACAGGCCGACACAGGAGGATCTCCGGCACCGAATTCAGATCAGAGTGCTGGACTACATAACCGCCCAGATCGGAGATCCCGCTTGGCACATATACACCGCATTCACCTGTGCGCGCCATTTCCCCAATCTTTTCAAAGTCCAGAAGCTCAAAAACTGCATCTGGCAGTCCTTCCACTTCCGGCACAAACCCGTTTTCCGCATAAAACCGCCCCAGCTGTCCATCCGACACGACCGATTCCACCACATGGCAGCAGTCCGCGCTTGCCGCCAGATCCCGAAGGCGCTTGAGTGTGAGGGGCTCCTGTTTCTGGAGTTCCACCCGCACCAGCCCCTCAAAGGCGGTGTGCTGCCTCTCGTCAAGTCTGGAGAGGCGCTCTGCCAGATCGTTCAGCTCCGGCAAATTTGTTGCCGAGCAAGTAAGGCAGGAGCGCAGCACCTCAAAGTCGTGGTAATCTATGATCTCCAGATACAAGGAATCACCCTCTGGGAGCCGTGCCTTGTCCAGTGCGTCCAGCAGCTCCCAGGGGCTGGCCGGGAGCTCCAGTTTAGCGTAGGCCAATTTGCTATAGTCTGTGGATGTCAGATAGACGCTGAATAGTTTTTCATCCAAGGGTCATTCCTCCCATCTCTGATTCCTGATGCTCCTCGTACCATTTGGGATCTGCTCCCGGCACATCCCAACCGTGCATGCTGCCGGTGAGCATGGCCTGCTCCTGTGCCGGCGTGATGCCGCGGCGCTGGTTGTTGTAGTCCGCCAGCCGACGGTTTTGTTCTCTGTCATCTGTGCTCCAGTCGCTGGGGTAGTAGCCGCTCTCGCCCCGCTTGATGCAGATGAGCGTTCCCTCACCAGGAAGGACCGACCAGCACAGATCCGGCAGGCGGGTGAGGGAATCCGGCGAGAATTTTTCTTCCTCTGTCTGGATGCTCCAGTTCTCAGAGTTCCAGAGACTCACATAGAGCTCACCCTCATTCAGTTTGATGGCGCACTGCTCAAAGCCCTCGCCCCAGCCATCTGAAGCTTGGCCGGAGATGTAGTCAGCCAAGGTCTCCTTTTCTTCCGGCAGGAGTTCACTCATTACCTTGCATTCTGCCACACACCACAGTTGACCATCGCGGCTCTCCACATCGAATACTACGGAGTGGACTTTGCTGTTGACCCCATCCTGTTTGTCGTACCAATGCATCAGGCCGCGCCGTTTTTCGTCAGGCATCTGGTTTTCCAGAAGCGCCTCATGAATACAGGACTGATAGTCCCTCAGCTCACGCCCATCCAGATCGTCGCCATACTCCTCCAGATCTCCCCAGTCGTCGTAAGCATAGAGCTGGGCAGTGAGCGGCATGTAGAATTTCAGGGTCTGGGGTTCCGGGCGGAAGACTTGGAACCGGTCTTCGCCAATGCGGAGCGCAAGACCGCTGCCATTGTCCCACTGAATATGGAACTGCGCATCGTCATCAATGCACTTCAGCGTTCCCATACTGCCGGGGGCAATGGGGTGGGGGTCGTCTTTCATCTCAATGAGCCGGATGCGACTTCCTTGGGGATATTGCTCCCGGAGAAAGTCCAGCCATTCCTTTTGTACTGTCATCTTGTGTCCTCCTACATCATCATGCTCTGGTCACAGGTCGCGTTCTCCAGCTCCTGGTGGAGCTGCGCCACCGCCTCGAAGATGACCGGGTCATTTTTGAAACTGTCCAGTTTCTGGTGATCCGAGAAGAAGTTCTGCTCCCCATCTGCCGTGCGCACGATATCTACGGTGGCGATACCGTCCTTGGTGACGCCCAGCCGCTTTTCGGGGCAATCGCTGTCCTGATAGAGGCGGACCGCCTCCTCCAGGGTCAGGCCCCGGTGGAGCTGTTCCTGGGGCGTATTGCAGTCTGTCATCACAAACCAGGCATAGGTATGGGGGAGCGATGGGTCTGCCGCATCCCGAAGGGCCTGCAATCCTTTCTCTGTCATACCGTAATTGCAGGTTCGTTTGGGGTTCGCCTCGCCTGCGAAGTCCAGGATGATATCATCCACCGCCTTTCTGACCTGGGGGTCCTTCGTGAGGGCCTCGTACCGGAAGCCGGTGGTGTTCCGGTACGGAAGCTCCTCTTGTATGGTCTGGAGATACTGTGCTGCGTCGGTAAACTCCTGACGGGTACCGTCCGCATAGCTGACCCGGCCCACGACGGTGTCCTGCTGGGCCATCTCCTGCTGGCGCTTGTCGTAGCAGTAGAGATAGCCCTGGTAATGTCCTGGCACCGGCGTACACCGCAGGCAGAATTGATACTGCTCCGTTTCTGCGATGTATCCGAAGTTTTCTCCGTCTGCGGTAATTGCTCCGCCATGCTGCTGGCAGTAGCTGCGCATAGTGGACAAGTCCTTCAGGGGGCCGTCCCGTTGCAGCGCATCTACCACAGTCTGGATCGCCTTCTTGAATTCTGGGGTATTGAATTGGTCCTCATTGTGCGGCCACCAGCTATGCCAGAATTCCTTCCCGCCGTGGCCGAAGTCGATTCGCACATGGCCTACCGTGCCCAGCGCCGCATCCTTGGTCTCGTCCAGCTGGGAATAGAAAAGACCCGCCTCCTCAATGGAAGCGGGCCTCAATACCGGAAGCATCTCCGAAACGATTCCTTTTTCAGATGATCCATTCCTTTTCATTTTTTCACCCCTTTCGTTTTACACATTACATCATTAGAAAATTTGACTGGCCAGCGGTATATGACAGCTCACCAAAAGCCTCCTCAAACTCGCTTGCAGAAAGTTTGAAAACGGGCTGTGCTTCGGTCTCTCCTCGATAGATTGGAAAGAGTGTTTCGTTGATTTTCTCCCGAAGTGCTTTATCGGGGCAGGACATGATGTGCCATCCGGATGAGTAAACGATCAGATGATCCGTCAAGTCTGTTAGGAGCATGGAGTCGGCGATCTTATAGCAGGCAAGGAAATTGGCGATATTCTCAGGTGTTCCGGCAAAATACTCCTCTTTGGGACAGAGGCCGATCCCTACGCGGGCATGGATGATACATTCCGATGCCAGCAGCTTATCTACTTGCTCTTTGTAAAGACCTGTGTTCTTAAGCCTGTCCGCATTTTTCTGATAGATGTTTGGGAACAGGCATCGGATCGTATCCAGTGAATATGGAGTTGTGATATCTGGGCGTGTGGGAAGCTCACTATGAATGGCTTCCCAGGTTTCTGGAGCAAGTCCATCATAATCCAGGCTGTTCAAGGCGCTGTATATATCACTCATATTCTCGGGATCGATGCGATCCATCTTCATGCTGTAGGCGGTATAAGCAGCAAACCCGAAACTGCGAAACTCTATCTTTTCCCCAGCCTTTGGAACATCAGCCAGGGTGTCGGGATCATTGACCGCATTGATGAATACCTCTTTGCCGCGTGAGATGAGCCAATATATGAAAGCCTGCAGACCGTCGTATGAAGGAGTGGCACCCATCGCTTCACTGGCTGCGTGAAGGTCATTCCTGTATGCCGCACCGAGGTATTCTTGCTGGATCATGTGAAAGTCCAGAATATCCTTCACACTAAGTTTCAGCAGTTTATCCGTTGCTACAGCCATAATGCTTTCCTGATCATGAGTGGGACACAGTTGGTTGGTTTCATCAATGAGATTCCAGAAGTCCTCCTTTTTCATTCCATCACCATACCTTCGCTTGCGATGTCTTCGACTTCGTCCTCTGCTTCGCCAAAACCAGCGGATTGCATATACTCGTTGTATCGGCGTGAGTATTCCTCATAGGCAGCGCCGCCGATCTCCTTCAGAAAGTCTTCTTTGAAGTGCCAGAGAGGATATTGGCAAAAGCCGCTATTTTTTGACAGCCCGGTATCCTCGGCGATCCCCTGGATCAGAAGCTGCTGGGCAAAATAGCAGTTGTTGGTATCGATATATGCACAGTCTTTGGCGCTGATAAACTCGCCAAAGGACACGGTAAGGACAGCATATTCTTCATCACCATCTGATTCGTTGCTGATCTCATCCAGAACAATGGCAAGACCTGGCATCTCTTGGCCCATAAAATCTCTAACGGAGTATAGCTCCACACGAGGCTGCAGATCGATCTGCTCGCCAAAAAGATCATTGATCTTGAATATCCTATGTGCGGAGCGGTCCGGATTGGGGGGAGCGGGAGATGCCTCGGAAGGCTGATCTGACATTCGCGCCCAAATGCGGGGAAACTGAACGGAGTAGTTTCGCGGGAGATGAATGCTGGGGGCATCTGGATGCTGGGGGATCTCGCTTTGAATATCCATCACAAGCTGGTCGCTTAACGCATGCTTGTCCAGGTCATCATATGGTTTTGTGTAGCGATCCATGCCGGTGAGATTGAGTTTTCTTTCATATGCATCAATGGCGCAAGCACTAAATGCCTCAAAGTTCATTTCATTTCCGGCATGGGGATTGGCGGCCAGCGTATCCGGGTCGCGCATAGCGTCCATATAAATATCCTTACCTTGGGAGATCAGCCATGTGCGAAAGTCAATAAATCCATCATCGGACGAATGAGCACCTAACGCAGTACAGGCTGCCCATAGGTCATTGCGGTACGCCGCATTGGTATATTCCCGCAAAATGAGGTGCCAGTCCAAAATATCCTGCGGAGAGTAATGGAGCAGCTCCTCACACATCTGCTTTGCGACCATTTCATGATTCCCATCGGGAACGGAGTGATTAACGGACTCAATAGTTTTCCAGAATTCTTCTTTATTCATTTGTTTTTTCCTTTCTCTAAGATGGCAACGGGAACAATACCACAGAGGCAGTCGAAAGTCTATCATAAGTTGATAAATAAGGGCGATATCCTACATCTTGATATGAAGATCTGTGATATTTTGATCTGACTGCTCAAAAAATTCACAGTCGTTCCAGCTGTCTTTGGCCGCTATAAAATGATCTGTAAGCTGCTGGGCTGTCACCGGCACATTAGCGGGCTGGTCTGTGTACTCAAAATCATCTCGAGTAAGCTCAAACCAACAGTGATCGACTTGGGGGTCAATTTTTTCGAACTTTCTTTCCGGCAGCCCCACCTGATTCGGAATGAAATATTCTCCTGCGTCACAGCAACTAAGGATCACATTGATTTGCTCAGGAGTCAATACACCCTTGATCACACAGCTGTTGTGAACTTTATAGTTGTCTGCATCCCGGTACAGATAATGGATCTTTGTGTTCATGCTTCCGTTCACCCCATCTGAAAGTCAAGCTCCGCCTGGTACTGTTTCGCAGGATCATCCATCATCAGTTCTTCCAGTGCAAGCACCCCATGATAGGAGACATACCCGCTCTTTACGACCCGACCTTCTTCTAAATTCATGCGCTCCAGACCATATCGGGCATAGTCGTAGAAGTCGCACAAATTTTCATCGTACTCAAATTTTCCGGACTTCTGGATCATATAGCGGCCATATTCCTCCACATTCTGGACGCTGGGGGCATAGTCAAACTGCTCCAGATTCTCTGCCAGCTGCCTGACTTGCGCGGCGGTTTCCGGCTGTGCGTATTCCACCACCGCGCCCAGCTTTTTTATTTCATCGGTACTCAGCTGCTGGATCGACCGGCACAGCTTGTTCAGCTCCTCCAGGCTCTCTGACTCCATATCCAAAACACAGTCTACGGCATCCGGAAACTCGCTTGCCTGAAATGACAGCTCCATATCCGCCGGATCAACGATCCCTGCCCGAATCAGGGAACGCTTGATCTGGAGGTCTGGCGCGGGCAGATACAGCCAGGTTTGGGGAGCGCCCTTGCTCTCCTGTACCGTCAGGGTCAGCAGGGGAGGTTCATAGAAATACTGCGGGAAATGGCGTCCATCATAGACTTGCGAGAGGCACATACCGTTGTCATAAACCACCCCATACGGTGTGACAACTCCGTCCCCCTCATCAATGAGAAGCAGGGCAGTTTCATAGCCATCCAGGTTGTCCAGCTCCTCTTTACTGGCGCAGCCGCCGTTCAACACCATGAAATGTTCTCTGCCGACCTGCTCTAAATCAGAAAAATCTGTGATGACCGTGACCTCCTGACAAGAAAAGGTCAGGTTGATCAGGTCGGCCATGTCGGAATAGTCGTAGCTGACCGCCGCCCCCTGGAACTGAGCGTCCTCCAATGCACAGCAAAAGCTGTCCAGCCGCTTGGCCAGGTAGTCCAACTCGTCGATATTGACAGGTTTCCCCTCCAGCCGCTTCAGAATGGGGTACTCACCAAGGATCTCGTCCATTTGGCAGTCCCTCGCCAGGGGATCTCCCATGTCCATCGCATTCAGCGCCTCCATGATTCCGTCATACTGGTTGTGCGGGATTGGGAGGGGAACGGTAAACTGTCCGTACTCGGGATGCTTCGGATTTGATAACACAGCATTCATTCTCATCGTATTCCTCCAATGCCGAGCCCTACATCTCCATCTGAGGGCTATAATCCTGTCTGTGTTCCAATTGGGGATCCAGGTCAGGGACAGAGAACTCGATTTTGATTCTGGCTTCTTGGATGGCTCTTATCTGTTTGTCATTCAAATTTGAGTCTTCTGCCAACAGATGATCCGTTGCACGATAAATCTCTGTCAACTCCTCATTGGAGAAGAGACTGGCTTTGGGGATCAGACCAGAGCGGACAGCGAAGTCCCGTTTGGCTCCTGCAAAATCATCCTCATAATAGTGCCCATGGCTGACGCCGACCCTTTCATAATCCCAGATCCATGTAACGAACTCATAGCCCCGGCCGGTGCCTCGCTCTCTGCCCGCCAGCACAGCCCCGCCGAAATCCGCAAGCAGATGAAACTTATTGTCAAGACCACGAGCACGGAGCAGGAGGGTGTTTTCCATGGCCTCCACATATTCAAATACTCTGTCGGCTGCAGTGGCGACCCTGTGATACAGCTCGTTGGCCTCCGGATTCTTGCTTCCAGCCGGAAGCAGGAAAACCTCATTCCCAGGGGAAACAGAAAGGACAGGTTGGCCATGGAGGAAAACCTCCAGCCGCCTGTCCTCTCTGTTACGGGATTCAATTTGCTCTTTTCTGAGGCACCGGGATAATTCTTCAAAAAATTGTTGCGCCATATAACAACCTCACATTCTTTTGTTTTCTATTTGGGGAATCGGTTTCTACAGCAGAATAAAAAAGGCCGAGATCCTGTAGTAACAAGATCCCGGCCTCAAAAGATATGCCTGATAGAGTAAAAATTGTGTGCGTTCGACTCCTGCCAGAGTGGATGGCACAGGGTAAAATATCGGAAAAATAAGGCCCGTAGATCTGCTGATCTACGGGCCTCGGAAGCCTTGAAAATACTGAGGTTTTGTCCTCAATATCTTTTTTAGCCTCCCTTTTTGGTGCGGCTGACGGGAGTCGAACCCGTACGCCCATACGGACACAAGCACCTCAAGCTTGCCAGTCTACCAATTCCAGCACAGCCGCAAAGAGCGGTCCAACGACCGCTTGATTATTATACTGTCCCAGCGGAGATTTGTCAACGGGATTTTTCCCACTTTAGTCCTTTTCCGCCTTCTGGGCAGCAATGGCCTCCCGCTCCTTCTTCAGTTCCTCATAGAGCTGGTGGGTATCCCACTCCTGATTGGAAGCAGTCAGAACAGCCTTCAGAGGGATCGGAGGCAGCTTTGCCAGACGGATAACCTCCAGCACCTGGTTGAGCAGAGCGTTGTTCAGTCCGCAAAAAACCAGCATAGCTTCTGGAAGCGCCTCACTCATTTCTCCGCCCTCTCCTCTACCAGCAGCCAGATCAGACAGAGCTATGTGGTAACGGTCCGGCTCTACTACCCGCATCCGCAGCCGCAGCATGGCGAAAATCTGCCGCAGCTTAGAAAACTCCGGTCCGGAGAGGTTGTACATCAGGATAGTACCTGCGTTTCCTACACGCTTCATATCAAAAATCCTTTCCATGCCGGCACGGGGTTCGCCGCGCCGGGTCGTTTCTGATTCAGACTGCCTCCAGGGCCTGCTCGATGTCAGCGATCAGGTCGGCCGCGTCCTCGATGCCGCAGGACATCCGCACCAGGTCCGGGGTGATCCCAGCGGCGGCCAGCTCCTGGTCGTTCATCTGCCGGTGGGTGGCGGAGGCGGGATGGAGGCAGCAGGTCCGGGCGTCAGCCACATGGGTCTCGATGGCAGCCAGCTTCAGGTGCTTCATAAAGGTTTCAGCCGCCTTGCGTCCGCCCTTGACTCCGAAGGATACCACACCGCAGGTCCCGTTGGGCATGTACTTTTTGGCGACCTCATAATACTTGTCCCCCTCTAGGCCGGGGTAGGTGACAAAGCTGACCTTGGGGTGGTCCTTCAAAAACCTGGCCACAGCCAGACCGTTCTCACAGTGGCGGGCCATACGGACGTGGAGGCTCTCCAATCCCAGATTCAGCAGGAAGGCGTTCTGGGGGGACTGGATGGAGCCAAAGTCCCGCATCAGCTGGGCGGTACACTTGGTAATAAACGCGCCTGCCTGCCCGAACTTCTCGGCGTAGGTGATGCCGTGGTAGCTGTCGTCCGGGGTGGTCAGGCCAGGAAACTTCTCAGCGTGGGCCATCCAGTCAAAATTGCCGCTGTCCACAATGGCGCCGCCCACAGCCGCTCCGTGGCCGTCCATATACTTGGTGGTAGAGTGGGTAACGATGTCACACCCCCACTCGAAGGGGCGGCAGTTGACTGGAGTGGCGAAGGTGTTATCCATGATGAGGGGCACACCGTGGGCATGGGCCGCCTTGGCGAACCGCTGGATGTCCAGCACGGTGAGGGCGGGATTGGCGATAGTCTCGCCGAACACTGCTTTGGTATTGGGCCGGAAGGCGGCCTCCAACTCCTCGTCAGAGCAGTCTGGCTCTACAAAGGTAAAGTCAATGCCCATCTTCCGCATAGTTACGTGGAACAGGTTATAGGTACCGCCATAGATGGTGGAGGAGGCAACGATATGGTCGCCGCAGTTGGCGATATTGAAGATGGCGTAGAAGTTGGCCGCCTGACCAGAGGAGGTGAGCATGGCGGCAGTTCCCCCCTCCAGCTCACAGATCTTGGCAGCAACATAGTCGTTGGTCGGGTTTTGCAGCCGAGTATAAAAATAACCACTGGCCTCCAGGTCAAAGAGCTTGCCCATGTCCTCGCTGGTGGCGTACTTAAAAGTAGTAGACTGGACAATGGGGATCTGCCGGGGCTCTCCGTTTCCAGGGGTATAGCCGCCCTGGACACACTTGGTATTGATTTGATAATCACTCATAAAATTTCCTTCTTTCTTATGGGGCATGGCGGACAGGACCGCCCCAACATCTGGGGGATAGTTAAGCTTACCCTCCCGTCCGCGATTTGTCAAGTAGCCGAATCGGCCCCCTCCATCAGTTCTTCGGTCAGTACCGCCTCCCCAGCCTGAAGGAGCTGGTGGCTACGGTAGCTGGTGGTGTGACCCTCTGAACGTATCTCTACCCACTCTACGCCCTCTAATTGTGACAGGGTAAGGACGATGCAGTAGTCGGCAAGCGTCAGGGCCATATCGGTCAGTCCCCCGTATTGCTCTGACAGATAGACAGTGACCGTTTCACCCTCCCGCTCCCAGGAGCGCAGAGCTACTCCTCTGGGGAATGGGGAGCGCAGTCCCTCCTGTGAGGGACCAGACAGCAGAGCCAGAAGCAAGTCTTCCGGGGTGGGCCGTCCACGGTCCTCCGGCCAGTCCAGGGGCTGGGTATCCAGTGCCGGCCCGTGTCCTACCCCACTGCTCACGGCGAAATAGAGCTCATACTCTCCCTTCTCTTCCCCGCCGCTCCCGCAGCCCGGCAGCAGGCGCAAAGCAAGAAGGAGTACCAAAGCCAGAGCGAGGGTCCTTCTCATCCTTCTCCCTCCTCGTCCCGGTCCGGCTGGGCGGTATACTGGGGGAATCCCACGGTAAAGAGGGTCCCCTCTGGGTGGCGGGGCCTGGCAGTAATCCAGCCCCCGTGACGGCGGACCGTGTCCCGTGCGATGGACAGGCCCAGTCCGGTCCCGCCGGCCGCCCGGGAACGGGCCTTATCCACCCGGTAGAAGCGGTTGAATATCTTGGGCAGGTCCTCCTCCGGGATACCTACCCCCGTATCCCCCACCTCAAGCAGGACCTGGTCTGTGTCCCGGTAGACTGACACAAAGACCTTACCGCCTGGGAAATTGTATTTCACGGCATTTTCGATCAGATTGAAACAGATTTGATACAGGTCGTCCCCTGTGCTTCGGACCACACAGTCCGCCTTCAGGTCCTTCTCGATGGTCACACCGGCAGCGTCAGCCACAGGAAGGAGCATAGACACCGCCCGGTCTGCCACTTGGGACAGGTCCACTGGCTCAGTCTGTCCAGCAGGCAGGCTGTCCAACCTGGTCAATGCCAGTAAATGCTCAGTGATGCGGGTCAGTCGGTCTGCCTCCGCGCCGATATCAGAGACAAACTCCCTTGCTGTGTCACGGTCAATCTGGTCGTTCTGGAGGATGGAATCCGCCAGTAGACGGATGGAGGCCAGCGGTGTTTTCAATTCATGGCTGGCGTCAGACACAAAACGGCGGCGGACCTCCTCCGTGGTCTGGAGCCGGTCGGTCAGCTGGTTGAACTCCTCAGCCATCTGGGCCATCTCGTCCCGCCCCTCGATCTGAAGCCGGTGGCCGTACTCCCCTTCGCCCACAATGCGGATGGCCCGCAGGAGGGCGGCGATCCGGGCGGTAAGCATCTTGGAGAAAAATGTGGACATGACCAGGGTGGCCGCGGCGATGACCAGTGAAATGGTGCGCAGGTTCTGCTGTAGGCTGCTCAAAAGCTGCCCCTGGGCCGCGTCTACCTCCAGAATATAGATGGAACCGATGATCATGCCCCGGTAGACGATGGGGGAGGCGGCGGTTGAGGTAAACACATCGTTCTCATAGCGGGAGTAGAACACATCCTTCCCCCGCAGCGCCCCCACCACCTCCTGGTAGAGGGCATACCGGTAGTGTGGTTCCTCTGGCTCCTCCTGGTTCTCCTGGTCCTTCTCCCCCGCCTCCAGGCTGTCATAGAGGATCAGACCTGCCGGATCAGTAACCAGGATACGGGACAGCCCCATGTTGTCCAGCATATTCATTACCCTGGCCACCTGGTCGGCGGAGAGAGACTCCAGCTCCATGAGAGCGGAGGCCATCACCGCCGTCTGGCTCTTCAGCGAGTCCCGTTTGGAGGTAAAGAGGAGATCTTGGGAGGCGATGACCGGATAGGTATTCAGCAGCACCAGCACCACGGCGAAAATGACCAGGTAGCTCATGGCATACTTGACCTGAAGAGAGGCAAAAAACGGCACAGTCTTGCCCGGCTTCTTCTGCTGCGGCCCCGCCATTTTGTCTCCCTCCTTCCTTAGTCTGTCCGCCCACACCCACTCGGGGCCGTCGCTTAACGCTCCCGCTCCTCCGGCCGGTTAGACAGAAAGTAGCCCACGCCCCACTTGGTACGGATATACTCCGGGTTGGCCGGGTCCAGCTCCAGCTTCTCCCGGAGCCGGCGGACGTGGACATCTACTGTGCGGTAATCTCCAATATACTCATAGCCCCAGACCACATTGAGCAGATTTTCCCGACTGTACACCCGGCCTGGATTGCGCATGAGCAGCTCCATCAGGTCGAACTCCTTGGCGGTGAGCTCCACCATCTTGTCCCCCTTCCAGGCTGCCCGCTCCCCGGTATCCAGCCGAATGTGGCCTATGGACAGAACGCCGCCCGACTGCTTCTGTCCGGCGGCGCCGGAACGGCGGAGGAGCGCCCTCACCCGCGCCTTCAGCTCCAGGATATTGAAGGGCTTGGTGATGTAGTCGTCCGCCCCGCTCTCAAATCCCATGAGCTTGTCCGCGTCCTCCCCCTTAGCCGTCAGCATGATGACGGGCACATTGGAGAACTCCCGGATACGCATACAAGCCTGAAGGCCATCAATCTTGGGCATCATCAGGTCCAGCAGGATCAGGTCAAAGCTCCCCTCCCGGGCCAGCTCAACCGCCTGCTCCCCATCGTAGCCCACCTCCACCTGGTAGCCCTCGTGCTCCAAGTTGAATTTGATGCCCTTGACCAGTACCTGCTCGTCGTCTACTACTAATATTTTCGCCATGGATAAAAACTCCTTATTCCCTGTCCTAGCCCACACAGGCATACTCCCGCAGCCCATCCAGGATCCCTGGTCCGATCCCGGACACATTGTCCAGCTCGTCCACCGACTGGAAGGGCCCGTGCGCCTCTCGGTAGTCTACAATGTCCTGGGCCCGCTTCTCCCCAATGCCGGGCAGGCGCCGCAAATCATACTGGTCCGCGGTATTGAGATTGATCTTCTCCCCGGGCAGAAGGCTGTCCGGCCTCCCCCCGAAGGAGGAAGATCCCTTTTCCGTCTCCTGGGGCTCCTCCCGGTCGTTCCGGGCGGCAGTCACCTGATAGGGCTGGGCCGCACTCCTCTGGGCCAGGAACCAGCCCCCAGTGAACAGCACAAACCCCGCGGTTAGCAGCAGTATCACCTTATCGAAGCGGGATATATCTCTCATCTTTCTCCCCCCTGCCGCTTGCGGACTGCCGCTGCTTTTGCTATAATACTGCTATCCGACTTTGCCAGATGAACGGATATAAAATTAGTATATCATACATACGGAGAATTTCCTATGAAAAAATATCGCTTTCTCTCTCTACTTCTGCTGTTCCCCATGGTACTGACTTTGTTCACCGCCCCAGCCGCTGCCCTGGAGGAGCCTGACCTGTTTTGCACCAACGCGGTACTGCTGGATGCCAATTACAACGAGGTACTGTACGACAAGGGGGCCTATGAGAAGGCCTATCCCGCCAGCACTACCAAGGTCATGACCGCCCTTCTGGTGCTGGAAGCCATTGAGAACGGTCAGCTCTCTCCCTCTACCATGGTCACCGCCGGCCCTACCCGGATGCAGGATATCCCCTCCGGCGCCGGCTATGTGGTGGCCAGCTTGAAGGAGGGCGAGGTCATGTCGGTGGAGGACCTGCTCTACTGTGTCATGCTCCCCTCCGCCGCCGACGCCGCCAATGTATTGGCGGTAGAAGTAGATGGTACCATCGAGGATTTCGTAGCCCATATGAACCGAAAGGCCGGGGAACTGGGTTGTCAGAACACCCATTTCACCAACACAGCCGGCATGCACAGCGAGGACCACTACTCCACAGCCTATGACCTGGCCCTGATCTTCCAGGCGGCCTTGGAATACGACCTGTTCCGCACCATCATCAAGACTGCCGCTTACACTGTACCCGCCACCAATCTGTCGGCGGAGCGGTATTTCTACAACACCAACGGACTGATTTCCAACCTCTGGTACTCCGGCTATGTCTATGACAAGTGTATCGGCGGCAAGACAGGCAACACGGACGAGGCTGGCCGCTGCCTCATCGCCGCCGCCGAGGACGGGGACACTCTGCTCATTTCGGTGGTGCTGGGCTCCGGCCCCATGGAGCAGGAGGGCTATGAGGACTTGCGCCAGGGACAGTTGGTAGAGAGCAAACGGCTGCTGGAATACGGCTTCAACAATTTTGAACGGGTCACCATCACCAAGGGGACCGAGCCTGTGGACAAGGTGGCGGTCACCATGTCCCGCCAGGCGGACGAGGTCAATGTCAAGCCTCAGGGCTCCATCACCCGCACGCTCCCCAAGGACATGGATCTGGACGCCATTGAAACCAGGATTGCCCTCTTTTCCCAGGAGGTGGAGGCCCCGGTGGAGGAGGGCCAGGTGCTCGGCGTTATGACTCTGTCCTATGAGGGCGAGGTATACGGCAAGCTGGACCTGGTAGCGGTCAATTCCGTGGAACGGTCTGAGCTGTTGTATAAAAAGGAGCAGTTCATCTCCTTCTTCCAGGATACCTGGGTC
Source organism: Muriventricola aceti (assembly GCF_025567565.1). Classification (NCBI taxonomy): domain Bacteria; kingdom Bacillati; phylum Bacillota; class Clostridia; order Eubacteriales; family Oscillospiraceae; genus Muriventricola; species Muriventricola aceti. The sequence goes on from NZ_JAOQKF010000005.1 coordinate 80,641, forward strand.
CAGATCGTCCTGGCTGTCGTTCTGCTGCTGGCCGCCTTTATCCTGCTGAGGCTGCTGGTCTTCCGCAAGAAGCGGCGGTATCGCTCCGGCACCGGCGCCCGCTCCCGGAGCAATTATCGGGGCATTCGAAAATAACCTTCTCCTCCAGTGGGATAGAGCGGGACCTGTCAGCTAGTTTGACCAGGTCCCGGTCCACCCGTCAGGGCGCCCCTTTCCGCAGACCTCGCGCCCGTGCGACGTCATGTGCTCCAACATAAAAAAACAGGCACGGCTGGGCTGAGGACAGCTCCCTTCCGCGCCTGTTATCTATGGTCATCATGTCGAGCTCACCCAGCTCAAATGAGAGTTTTCAGTGCCTGGGCCATCTGGTCAGGACAGGAGGTGCTCTTAGCTCCGCAGCGGATGCCCTCCAGCCGCCCTATGGCTTCTTTGACTTCCATCCCCCGCAGCAGTGAGGACAAGCCCTGCAGATTTCCGCTGCAGCCGCCCTCTACCCGGACTGAGAGGATGCGTCCCTCCTCTACCTCTATTTCAAACAGATGGGAACAGACACCCTTAGGTCTGTATCTAATCGTCATATGGTTCACCCCATTTCCTCCGCTATCATAGCAAAATCGGAGGAAAAAGGCAAGTATTTCTCTCCTGTATCCGTTATGCCTGGTGTTTTCTCTGCAGTTGAAGCCGGTCGGCGATCATGGCGATGAACTCACTGTTGGTGGGCTTTCCCTTGGCGTTGGAAACGGTATAGCCAAAGTATTTCTGCAGCGTCTCTAAATCGCCCCGGTCCCACGCCACCTCGATGGCATGACGGATCGCCCGTTCTACCCGGCTGGCAGTAGTATTGAACCGCTTGGCCACTTCGGGATAGAGGACCTTGGTCACCGCATTGATCACGTCCATATCCCGGACCGCGATCAGGATGGCCTCCCTCAAATACTGATAGCCTTTGATGTGGGCGGGCACTCCCACCTCGTGGATGATGGCCGTGACCTGCTTCTCCAGATCGACGCCCCGATCACCCTCTGTTTCTATGGCTGTCCCACCGGTGAGGTCCCGAATCCGCTCACACAGGGCACTGCTTCGACAGGGCTTCACCATAAAATAGTCAGCCCCCTTTGCCGCAGCGGCATCCGCGATCCCGCCTCTGGTATAATTGGACAGCACCAGGATCTTGGGGCGTTTCTCCATCTTGTTCAGCTGTTCCAGCACCTCCAGGCCGTCCAGGCCCGCCAGCACAATCTCCATCACCACCGCGTCCGGCATCAGCTCGCTCACCATACGGACTAACTCAGCCCCATCGCCTGTCTGACCGGCCACTTGGATATCCGCCTCTCCGGACAGGCTGTCTACCAGACCCCGCCGGAAGTCCTCTCCAGCGTCTGCAATCAATATTCGTTTGATTGCTTCCATCATGATATCACTCCTACTGCTTCATATGTCCTCGTCCACAGTTGGGACGGGTTTCGACCGGCCACCTATAATCTAGCATAATCAGACAGCATATTCAAGCCAATTCTTCTATATTTTTCCATGAACTTTTCTTTAATTTTCGACATTTTTGGAATATTTTGGATGTTATCTGTGGAAGTTTGTGTCGTATTAGAAAGAAAAAGGGCCTCAGGTGTGGTATCCTGAGGCCCCTGGCTCAAGACATCTGGGCTTGGCGGCAGCTGTCGGCCTGTCGGATCATATTTTCCGCCAGGATGCCATAGCCCCGCTGGGGGTCGCTGACCAAGACGTGAGTCACAGCGCCCACCAGCCTGCCGTCCTGCAGGATCGGGCTGCCGCTCATTCCCTGGACGATGCCGCCGGTGGTCTCCAGCAGCTCCTGATCGGTCACCTGGACCATCAGGTTACGGGTCCCATCCCCATCCAGAAAGAGTTTGGTAATCTCGATGTCAAACTCTTCCACCTTGTCCCCCCGGATATTGGACAGGATCGTGGCTTTTCCAGTGTGGATCTGCTCCCTGTCAGCCACTTCTACCGGCTCCAGCCCCTGGGTCAGCTCGTTTTGGTCCAACTGGCCAAAGATACCCAGATTGGTGTTGGCGTAGAGTGTTCCCAAGTCCCGGGTCAAATCAAATTGCCCATGGAGTTCACCGGGCTGGCCGCTGACCCCTTTTTTCACATCAGACACCGTCGCCTCCATGATAGCGCCCGATTCCAGCGGCATAAGCATGGCGGTATCCACGTCGTTGATGCCATGGCCCAGGGCGGCGAACACACCGGTCTCCGGGTCATAGAAGGTCACTGTTCCGATGCCCGCCATTGAGTCTCTCAGCCAGACGCCCAGTTGGTAATTCCCCTGACTGTTGGCTACAGGGGCGGTAGTCAGCTGCAACTGCCGCTGGCCCCGGACCGCCTGAATGGTCAGCTGCTCTCCCTGCTGCTGTGCCACCATCTCCTGTATTTCTTCGATGGTGTCCACCTCTTCCCCATTGATATGGGTAATCACGTCTCCCGCCTTCAAGCCGCAATCCCGCCCGGGGTATTGGGCGCCCCGCTCTGTTTCCACCGGTGAGAGGCCCACCACCAGCACACCGTCAGAAAAAAGCTTGATACCCACTGCCCGGCCCAGGGGGATCACCTGTTCGCCAATCTCGGTATCCACGGAAGCGGCGGCGGACAGTCTAGGCATTGTCAGCATGGCGGGCGCGGCCGCTTCCGAGGCCCTTCCCCCATCTCCGGTCAACAGGATAGCCGCTAGAAGACACAGCCCCAGCACACCCGCCAAAGCGCCGGCCATACCGGGGCCGCCCTTCTGTTTTGGTCCTTTCTCCATTTGTTCCACCCCCTTAAAAACGAAAGGGCGGACGGCACGTTCAAGCCGTCCGCCCTCTCATTATGACCGTGTCGGGGGAGATTCAATCAAGGGTAGACCTTCCACCCTTTCCAGCTGTCCGCGCTTCGTCCTATCTGGGACGGACAATGGAAAAAGGACCCTGGACCCTAATGTCAGCAAAGGAATATTTTTTAGCAAAGACAGACTGGAGGACCCCCAATGGAATCCCTCCAGTCTGTCCGATCCATTTCCTTTCCCTGAAGCTGGGCGCTTTTTACAGCCGCGCGGACCACTCCGCCTCTCGGAAGCCCACCAGCACAAAGTCATCCGCCACCAGGATGGGCCGTTTGACCAGCATTCCGTCGGTGGCCAGCAGTGCCAGCTGATCCTCCTCCGTCATGGTGGGGAGCTTGTCCTTCAGTTCCAAAGACTTGTACAATAGGCCGGAGGTATTAAAAAATTTTTTTAATGGCAAGCCGCTGGCCTGCCACCATCCGCGCAGCTCTTCCGCCGTAGGATTATTCTCCTTAATGTGTCTCTCGGTGTAGGACACGCCCCGGTCGTCCAGGAATTTTTTGGCCCGCTGGCAGGTGGTGCATTTGGGGTAACATACAAACAGCATGGTCGCCGCCTCCTTTTTTCCTATGGTATCATGTTTCTCAGGGCGGCGCAACCAAAAGAGAACATTTCAGCCAGAAGTTCTCTGCTGAAAAATATCATAGTTGGAATGAAAATCCTTTTTTACCTCATTTCGGGCGGTACGGTCGTATCCCGTCCCAGCTCCTCCCCCAGCTTTTGCAGCTCTCCCAGGGTCGATACGCTGATACCGCTCTCCAGCAGACGCAGCCGGGCCCGTGGGGGCATCTTGTCCCAGTAGGACAGCAGCACCGGGTCGTGGCCCACCACATCCTGTGGCAGACGGTAATATTGCTCCATAAGCTCTCCTCCTTCTCCCACAGCTTGCCCGAAAAAGGGGGAGAGCATACGAAAAAGAGCCTGCCATGTCAAATCATGGCAGGCCCCTAGTGGCGGTGTTATTCCTGGGGCGGATTCTCCTGGGCTTCTGTTTCCTGAACCTCCGCTTCCTGATGGGCAGACGGCTCCGCTGCGCGCTCCACAGGCTCCACCCGCGCGACCACCTCCACCTCATCGTCGGCAGAACTCTTCAGCTCGGCGATGCGGTCGTTGTTGGCCTCGATCGCCGCCTTGGCCGCAGTGATCTTCTCGCAGGAGGCGGCATAGGCCGCCTCAGGGGCGGCACCCTTCTCCGCGTAGTACAGCTTACCCAGCTCGATGTACGCCTTTTTGATGGTGTCCTCCTCGCCCATGTTGGCGGTCTTTAGCTTGGCGATCTCCGCCAGCCGCTTGGACTGGGCTACACCGGCCTGGGCCAAGTCAGTGGCCTTTTCCTTGAAATTATCAAAAAATCCCATGGTATCGTTGCCTCCTTCATTCCATACGGTCGCCCGTTTGATGGCTTCATTTTATCCTATTTTGTTTTCCCGCGCAAGGACCTTGCCCCCGATTTAATGTTTTTTTCATCTTTGCTATATCTTTCTTTCAGGAATGGAATAAAAACGGAGCCTCCGGACATTCCGGAGGCTCCCGTTTCCAACTACATGTATCGCTCAATACCGTCCAAAGTCACCGGAGCGGCCCTTGGTCACATCGGCGCCGAATTCATAGTCCTTGCCGGGCAGGATGGCGTTGAGGGCGATGCCAGCGATGGCCGCAATGGCCAGGGAGGTCAGCGTCACGGAGGCGCCGCCCACATGGAAGGTCAGTCCGGAGAACTCGTTGTTGTTGCCCCAGATCTTGAAGCCCAGGCCGCACACCATGATGACGGCCGCAATAATAAGATTGCGGGAGTTGGTGAAATCCACCCGGTTCTCCACCACGTTGCGCACGCCGATAGCGGAGATCATGCCATAGAGGATGAAGGACACGCCGCCGATAATGGCGGTGGGGATGGAGTTGATGACGGCGGCAAACTTGGGAGAGAAGGACAGCACCACCGCATAGACAGCGGCCAGCCGGACCACCTTGGGATCAAAGACCTGGGACAGCTCCAGCACACCGGTGTTCTCGCCATAGGTGGTATTGGCGGGACCGCCAAACATTCCGGCCAGGGAGGTGGCGATGCCGTCGCCAATGAGGGTGCGGTGGAGGCCCGGATTCTCGATAAAGTTCTCCCCCACCGTGGCGGAGATGGCAGACATATCCCCGATATGCTCCATCATGGCCGCCACGGCGATGGGGGCCATGACCAGGATGGAGGTAAGGTCGAACTTGGCCAAGACAAAGGGCTGCAGTCCGACCAGTTCCGCGGCGGCCATGCCGGAGAAGTCCACCTGGTTGGTAGCCAACGCTACCACATAGGGGATCACAACGCCCAGCAGAATAGGAATGATCTTGATCATGCCCTTGCCCCAAATGTTCGCCGCGATAACAACAGCGATGGACAGAAGGGCCAGCCACCAATTCGTGGAGGCGTTATTGATCGCGCTAGGGGCCAGGGACAAGCCAATGAGGATGATGATGGGCCCGGTGACTACGGGGGGCAGGTAGCGCATGACCTTGCGCACGCCCAGCAGCCGGATCAGAGCGGCCAGCACCAGATACATCAGGCCAGCTATCACGATGCCGCCCAGGGCGTAGGGCAGCTTTTCCTCTCCGGTCATATTGGCATAGATGCCGGAATCCAGCTGGGCCACCGCGCTGAAGCCGCCCAGATAGGCGAAGGAGGAACCCAGGAACGCTGGCACCTTCAGCTTGGTACATACGTGGAAGAACAGGGTGCCCACACCGGCGAAAAACAGGGTGGTCTGGATGGAAAGGGGCAGCCCGTAGCCCTGGACCAGGATGGGGACCAGCACGGTAGCGCCGAACATGGCGAACATATGCTGAAGGCCGAGGATCAGCATTTTGGGCAGGCCCAACTGACGGGCGTCGCGGATAGGCTCGTGGTGATTCATTTACATTTCTCCCTTCACGTTTGGCACACAAAAAAAGACAACCACATTGTGATTGTCAGCGGCAGATAGAAATGAGGGCCCCGTCAAACTTAGGCCAGCTAAAAGGCTCATACATGGTCATGACGCGCTCCCCCTTTCTCGTTCCGAAGTATCATAACAGAATTTCCGACAGGACGCAAGAGAAAATGTTATGTTTTCGGGATTTTTTCTCGAAAGATAAAAGATTTTTTCTTCTCTGCCGGCTTGTTGGTCGTTCCGCGCATTGACTTTTTTCCCTTGGGGGGATAAACTAGTTTTGATTTTTCCCTCTTGGGGAGTTTTTTGCCTTCCCGCTGGGAAGGCTTTTCTCTGTCCCGCCCCATACCAAAGATAAAGGAGCGATCTGCCATGAAGCGGCCCTTCGTCACCCTGGAGCAGCTCCAGGAAATCGTCAAACAGTACCCCACCCCCTTCCACCTTTACGATGAGAAGGGCATCCGCGAAACCGCCCGCGGCCTGTACCGGGCCTTCTCCTGGAATCCAGGCTTTAAGGAGTATTTTGCCGTCAAGGCCACCCCCAATCCCCAAATTCTGAAGCTCCTGCGGGAGGAGGGCTGTGGCGTGGACTGCTCCTCCCTCACCGAGCTGATGATGAGCCAGCGGTGTGGCTTTGCCGGGGACGAGATCATGTTTTCTTCCAATGATACGCCCGCCGAGGAATTTCAGCTAGCCGCCGAATTGGGGGCCACCATCAATCTGGACGATATCAGTCACATCGACTTTTTGCGGAACACCATCGGCTATATCCCCAAAAAGATCTCCTGCCGCTATAACCCTGGCGGCACCTTTACCCTGGGCGAGAGCAAAGAGGGCTTTCAGGTGATGGATAACCCTGGGGAGGCCAAATACGGTCTGACCCGGCCCCAGATGACCCAAGCATTCCGCCGGCTGAAAGAGCTGGGCGCCGAGGAGTTCGGCATCCACGCTTTCCTGGCCTCCAACACCATTTCCAACGAGTATTACCCCGCCCTGGCCGCCATTCTCTTCCGCACCGCTGTGGAGTTGAAGGAAGAAACCGGCTGTCATATCACCTTTATCAACCTGTCCGGCGGAGTGGGCGTCCCCTACCGTCCGGATCAGCCTGCCAATGACATCGCGGTCATCGGCGAAGGGGTACGGAGGGCCTACGAGGAGATCCTGGTCCCCGCGGGGATGGGTGATGTGTCCCTCTGCACCGAGCTGGGCCGGTTCATGCTGGCTCCCCACGGCCACCTGGTCACCCAAGTTCTCCACGAGAAGCGCACCTATAAGGATTATATTGGGGTGGACGCCTGTGCCTCCAATCTGATGCGGCCGGCCATCTATGGGGCCTATCACCACATCACTGTGATGGGCAAGGAGGACCTGCCCTGTGACCACAAGTACGACGTCACCGGCGCCCTGTGTGAGAACAGCGATAAATTCGCCATCGACCGGATGCTGCCTGAGATAGACATTGGTGATCTGTTGGTCATCCATGACACCGGCGCCCATGGCCACGCTATGGGCTATCAGTACAATGGACGGCTCCGTTCCGCCGAGGTCCTGCTGTGCGAGGACGGCTCTACCCGCCTGATCCGTCGGGCCGAAACGCCGGAAGACTATTTCGCCACCGCTATTTGGGAGTAAGGCGTCTGCCGGGGACTGAGGGCTGTATACAACTCCGCGCCCATTTCCAGGGCGATTTGGAATTTGTACTCCATGTCCAGGCACAGCTGGTGCGTCAGACTGTCCATCAGCTGGTCCAAAAGCTGGCACCCCTCCTCATTCAGCCGCCCCTTCAACTGATTGTAATTTTTATCCACGATTTCACCACTAGCCCGATAGTCCGGGTCTTTCATCATTTCATTTCGGCATTCCAAGACATAGTCATACAGGATTCTTACCGTTTCTGTCATTTTTGTCCCTCCAAAAATACATCCAAACGGATTTATTTTGTTGTAGTAAATCCGTTTGGATTTGTCAAGAGGTAAAATAATAAATGACCAAATTACCAGAAAGACTCCGCCTTCTTCGGAAAGAGCGCCACATGACCCAGGCGGAAACTGCCCAAGCCATGGAGATGGTCTATATCACCTACCGCCGTTACGAAACCGGAGAACGGGAGCCGGACGCCTCCACCCTGGTCCGGATGGCCGACTTCTACCAGGTCACCCTGGATTACCTGGTGGGCCGGTCTGAGAAAAGGAGCTAGTATTTTGAACATCATGGGTGAGATCGCCGTTGTGTTCGGCGTTTGTCTGATCTCCGAGGGCATCTCCTTTCTGCTGCCCTTCCCCTTTCCCGCCGGGGTCATCAGTCTGGTGCTTCTCCTGCTGCTCCTCTTTTCTGGAGTGGTAAAGGAGCGGCACATCGGCCGGGTCTCCGGCTTCCTGGTGGACAATATGGCCTTCTTCTTCGTCCCGCCCTGTGTAGCCATCATGGAGCATTGGGAGAAGCTTCTTCCCTACCTGCTCCCCTTCCTTTTTATTGCCGTAGTCACCACCCCCCTGGTCTATCTGGTCACCGCCTGGACCATCCAGCTACTCATTCGGCGGAAAGGGGGGAAAGGCCGGTGAGAGACATTCTTTTCTCCTCCCCCTTCTTTGGCATTGTGCTGACCTGCGCGGCCTGGAGCGTGGCTCAGTGGATCCAGAAACGGACCGGCTGTTTCCTGCTCAACCCCCTTGCCGTGGCCGTGGCTCTGATCCTGTCGGTATTGGCAGCCCTCCGTGTCCCGTATGAGGACTACCAGCAGGGCGGCGATGTCCTCTCCCTGCTCCTGGGCCCAGTGACCGCGGTGCTGGCCCTGAATATCTACCGCCAGCGTCAGCTACTAAAGGAGTATTTTTTCCCTGTCCTGGCGGGGTGCTTCACCGGCTGTCTCACTAGTCTTGGGTCCATCCTTCTGCTGTGCAAACTGCTGTCTGTGGACAGTGTCATTGCCTCCTCCCTCCTGCCTAAAAGCGTCACAACCGCTATCGCTGTTGCCATCTCGGACAGCAACGGTGGTATTCAGGGCATCACAGTCACCGCCGTGCTGGTGGCCGGAGTAATAGGCGCTATCTTTGCCCCCCTTTTCGCCAAACTGTTCCACGTCACAGACCCGGTGGCGGAAGGGGTGGCCATCGGGGCGTGCAGCCATGCTCTGGGTACCTCCAAGGCCATGGAGATTGGCGCTCTCCAGGGGGCTATGAGCTCTATCGCCCTTTGTGTATGCGGCATCATGACCTCCATCATCATCATGTTTTTCTAATCCGCATAAAAGCAGCCCGTGCCATCGGCACGGGCTGCTTTGTCTTTTATCTTAAATTAGCGTTTCTTGCTGAAAATACGCTCCAAAATATCCCAGTCATCGTCACTGACCTTGGGCTTCTCCGGTTCGGCAACAGGAGAAGCGGCCGACTGCCCCTCTCCAGCTGGCTGCCCAGCCTCCTGGGACGGAGCCTGGACCGCGGGACGCTCCCCAGCAGCGCTGGGGGCAGTTGGAACACTGTTGGGCGCCTGGTCAAACCCGGTAGCGATGACAGTGACCCGAATCTCGTCCTCCAGGGACTCATCAAAGGCAGCGCCGAAGATGATATTGGCGTCGGGGTGAGCGGCCTCTTGGACCAGGTTGGCCGCTGTCTCTACCTCCTCCAGGCCGATATCCATAGAGCCGGTCACATTGATCAGCACGCCCTTGGCGCCGTTGATAGAAGTCTCCAGCAGGGGGCTGGAAATAGCCATCTTGGCAGCCTCCTCAGCCTTATTCTTGCCCGCGGCGCGGCCAACGCCCATGTGGGCGCACCCCGCGTCCTTCATGACGGCGGACACATCGGCAAAGTCCAGATTGATAAAGCCGGTGTTATTGATCAGGTCAGAGATGGACTGGACGGCCTGCTGCAGAACATCGTCCGCAATCTCAAAGGCGTTGAGCATGGTGATCTTCTGGTCCGTGGCCAGCTTCAGCCGCTCGTTGGGGATGATAACCAGTGAGTCCACCTTGTTGCGCAGTTCAGCAATCCCGTTCTCCGCCTGCTTCATACGGCGCATTCCCTCGAACCGGAAGGGCTTGGTGACCACGCCCACGGTAAGTATCCCCAGCTCCTTGGCAATATCGGCCACGATGGGGGCCGCGCCAGTGCCGGTGCCACCGCCCATGCCGGCGGTAATAAAGACCATGTCAGCGTCCTCCAGGACCTTGGAGATCTGGCTACGGTTCTCCTCGGCAGACTTGCGGCCCACCTCAGGGTCGGAGCCCGCCCCCTGGCCGTTGGTCAGCTTCTCGCCAATCTGTATCTTCTGGCCTGCGCCAGAGAGCGACAGCGCCTGCTTGTCGGTGTTGACCGCGATGAAATCCACGCCCTTGGTGCCGGTACGGACCATACGGTTGACCACGTTATTGCCGCCGCCGCCGACGCCCACTACCTTGATGTTTACTACGCTTTCAGGACCCATATCCAATCCGAAGGCCATTGTCGTTCCTCCTATGTAAATGTGGAAGCTATCGCCGCAAAACAACCTGTTGTGGATAGCTTCCGCTTGTGAAGTCTACATTTTGTTATATTGTATCGCTCTTTCCTTTGCCGGTCAAGAGAAAATCTCGCTTCCGACGAAACTTTCCGTCATTTTCCAATACTTCCCATCAATCGGGAGAATACACCGCGGCGTAGTCCTGCTGTGTCAGGTCCATGGTGCCGGATGCCTGACTGCCAAACTCCTCCTCCGCCTTGGCCACCGCCTGCTCCAGCACTCGGAGCTTATAACTAAAGTCCGCGTTAAGGGGCATTTTTACCTCAAACCGCTCCAGATAGTGCAGTTTGACCTGGGTGTCACTCAGTTGGATGGAGGACACCCGGTCCACCGCCTCCATCTCCTCCAGAGTGGCCAGCAGATCCAGCAGGGCATCCAGTCTGGGCTGCTCCGCCTCTGGGATCTCCAGCATGGTACCCGCCTTTGGTGACAGGGCGGTGAGCCCTGTCACCTCGATGGCTCCGCTGTCGGCGGGCGCCGGCTCCAGCAGCTTGCCCCCCACACTGATGAGCCATGGCTCCGAAGCCGCCTGGAGGGTGGCCGGCTGACTGCCGGAGGAGCTGGCCTCTGGGTCCTCCGCCGGCTGCTCCGGTTCCTCCACTGTCACCGCCGCACCCGGTTCCGGGGGCAGGATCTGGGCGACAGCGTCCCACTCGGACACCGTAATGACGATGGTGCTGGGCAGAGAGCGGCGGATCAGAATCTTCTCCACATAGGGCAGCTGCCGCAGCACCTGATCCCCGATCTGATACTTATTCATTCGGTAGAGATTGTCGCCGATTTGGATGCCGGAGGCGTCTATCACCTCTTGCTGTGTATAGCGGCTGTTTCCTGTCACAGCGATGGTCTCCACCTGGAAAAATACTGTGGCCCCTATGGTCAGGGCGATGACCACAGCCAGGGCGCAGAGCAGCTTGAACAGAGGGCCAAAGCGCCCTCTGTTCTTCCTGCGTGTTCTGCTGTGGTTCTTTCTCGGCATACGATCCTCCCTGGCTCCGCCGGGCTCCCATCCGGTTCCTGCCGGAAGTCTGCACAGCTTCGCCGCTGGTTCTCTGTGTTCCCAATGGTCCCCCTCTGGTCAATCCGGAAGCTCCTGAATATCCGCTCCCAGGGCCCGCAGGTTCTGAGGCAGCTTCTCATAGCCCCGGCAAATATGGTGCAGGTCGGACACCTCCGTGGTCCCCTCCGCCCCTAGTCCGGCTACCACCAAGGCGGCCCCGCCTCTCAGGTCCGTGCTTCGGACGGCGGCTCCATGGAGCCTTCCTACCCCGGTGACTACCGCCACCCGGCCGTCTACCCGGATATCCGCCCCCATGCGGCGCAGCTCGTCTACATGGCCGTACCGGCTATCAAACATATTCTCCACAAACATGGTGGTCCCCTGCCCCCCAGTCAGGGCGGCCATCAGGATGGCCTGCCCATCGGTAGGGAAACCGGGATAGGGCGCGGTACGCACAGTTGGGATGCTCTGAAGCGGCCCCCGGCTCTCCAGCAGAATGTGGTCCGGTCCGGAAGTCAGGCGGCAGCCCGCCTCCTCCAGCGCACTGAGCACCGCGGTAAGCGTCTGGGGCTCCGCCCGGGTCAGCTCCACCTCTCCTCCGGCGGCGGCCGCCGCGCATAGATATGTAGCCGCCGCGATCCGGTCCCCCATGACGCAGTGCTCCGCCGGATGGAGCGGCACGCCGCCCCGGATGGTGATAACCGAGGTCCCTGCCCCCGACACCTCCGCCCCCATAGCCCGCAGAAACCCTTGCAGGTCCACAATTTCCGGCTCGCGGGCGGCGCCTTGGATCAAGGTGACCCCCGGACAGCCGCAAGCGGCCAGCATGGCGTTTTCCGTCGCGCCCACGCTGGGCAGGTTCAGGCAAAGCTCCCTTCCCCGGAGGGCTCCGCCTCCCTGGCAGCGCAGGCACCCCTGGTCCTCCCGGATCTCCGCACCCAGACGGCGCAGAGCGGACAAGTGCAGGTCGATGGGCCGGGGGCCCAGCTCACAGCCGCCGGGATAGGTCAGCTCCGCTTCCCCCAGCCGGGCTAGCAGCGCGCCCAGAAAGATCACAGAGGAGCGCATCTCCCGCATCAGCCGGTCCGGAATGTCCGAACGGCACAGGGCAGAGGCATCCACCAGGACAGTATCCCCCTCCCGCTCCGTCCGGCAGCCCAGAAGGCGCAGGATGTCCAGGGTAGCAGATACGTCGGACAGGTCGGGACAGTTGTGGATGACACTCTGACCCGGGGCCAACACGGCGGCGGCCAGGATGGGCAGGACACTGTTCTTGGCCCCCTGAACGGACAGGCTGCCCGATAGGGGCCGTCCGCCCTCGATTCGATAAAAGCTCATGGGATAGCCTCCAAATTTCTTTGATTCAGGCTATCCTATGCGGAAACAGTCCATTTGGTTTATGAGGCGGTCCCGCCCCTTCTTATGCTTTGTCTCGCATGATTTCCCGCAGGGTCTGGTATATCTTCTCCCCGGCGTTGGGCACAGCCATGGCGTTGAGGGCCCGGACCATGGCGTCCCGCCGGTCCCGCTCCTGCATCAGCAGCTCCACAGTATCGTAGAGGGTATGCTCCCCGCAGTCCTGCTCCCGCAGGAGGATCGCCGCCCCCTGGTCAGCCAGCACCCGCGCGTTCTTTTCCTGGTGGTTGGCAGTGACATTGGGGGAGGGGACCAGCACCGAGGGCTTGGCGATGGCGGTGATCTCCGAGATCGTGGAGGCCCCCGCCCGGCACAAGACCACGTCGGCGGCGGCCATGACCAGGGGCATATCATAGATATACTCCCGGACCTCCACCCCGTTGTCCCCCAGCTTCAGCCCCCGGCGAAGAAGCTCCTCCCGCATCCAGGGGAAGTCCCGGCCGGCGCCATGGATATGGCGGATGGGAGCGCCCTCATAGCACTCCTTGGCGATGAAATCCACCATCTTCTGGTTCATGACCTCTGCCCCCAGCGAGCCCCAGTAGGACAGCAGCAGGGGCCGCTCGTCGGCGAGGCCCAACTTCTCCCTCGCCTCCTGGCGGGTATACTTGAAAAAATCGCCCCGGACCGGGGTGCCGGTGACCACCACCTTGGAAGGGTCGTCGTAGTGGGAACGGCTCTCCTCAAAGCCCACCATCACCCGGTCCACCACTCTGGCCAGGGCCTTTGTGGTCAGGCCTGGGACGACGTTTGACTCATGGACGGCGGTGGGGATCTTCCGGCGGGCGGCCTCGTTGACCACAGGGAAGGAGGCGTAGCCGCCGGTGCCCACCACCAGGTCAGGCTTAAACTCATCCAGAATAACCTGAGCCTGCTTTTTGGACTTCCGCATATTCATCAGGGTGCCCAGGTTGTGGGCGATATCAGCAGGGGCAAAGGAGCGGTGGAAATTGGTGATGGTGACGGAGCGGATCTCGTAGCCCTCCTTGGGCACCAGCTTATTTTCCATCCCTCCATCGGCCCCCACGAAGAGGACCCGGCAGCCTGGGTGCCGCTCCTGGAAGATATGGGCCAGAGCCACCGCGGGATTCACATGGCCGGCGGTACCGCCGCAGGTAAACAGAATGTTCATAAAACACCTCTTCTGTGAGCGTGAAGAACAGATGCCTTATCTTAGCTCTCCACGCTTTCTATCAGTCCTTTTTCGGCGCCGGAATCTGCCGGGAGATGCTCAAAATAATGCCCATCTCCGCCAGTTGTATCATCAGCGCGGTACCCCCGTAGCTAAAGAAAGGCAGGGAGATGCCCGTGTTGGGGATCAAGTTGGTAACCACCCCGATGTTTAGAAATACCTGGGCGGCCAGCAGCGTGATGATACCCACGATGGTCAGGGTGCCGAATTTGTCTCTGGCGTGGAGGGCCAGCCAATAACCACGCATGATAAGCAGGGCGAACAGGATCAGGACGATGGCCGCTCCAATGAAGCCCAGCTCCTCCACCACGATAGAAAAGATAAAGTCATTTTCCGGCTCAGGGATGTAGAGAAACTTCTGGCGGCTCTTGCCCAGCCCCAGGCCCAACAGGCCGCCAGAGCCGATGGCATAGAGGGACTGGATGGGCTGATAGCCCGCGCCCTGGGGATCGGACCAGGGGTCCAGCCACAGGTTGATCTTCCGCGTCATATAGTCGGTGGCAAAGACCACAAAGGTAAGGGCGGCCACAGCAAAGGAGCCCAGCCCTACGAACCATCCCAGATTGATGCCTGATGCGAAAAGGACGGCGGCGGCGCCCACCATGATAAGGATGGTACCCGACATATGGGGCTCCATGACCACCAGTACCAGCACCAGGGAAAGCACCGCACCGTAAGGCACCAGTTCCAAAAAGCCGATGCGCTCCAGCCGGTTCAGAGTCCGCCCGGTGAGCGTCCGGTTGGTAAACTTCTTTTTCCGCTCGGTGTCCCGCTTGGACAGCCGGGCCGCGAAAAACAGGACCACCGCCACCTTGGCAATCTCGGAAGGCTGAAAGGTGGGGCCGGCCACCAGGAAAAGATAGAGCCAGCGTTTCACCTGATTGATCTCTACGCCAATGGGCGTCAATACCAGCACCAGCAGCGCAATCGCGCCCACCAGCACAAAGACAGACATCCAGCGAAAACGCTGGTAATTGATCTTGGATGTCACATACATCACCAGCAGACCTGCCGCGGCATAGGCGGCCTGCCTTCGGATGTAGAACATGGGGTTGTTCTGTACATTTTGGGACGAGTCATAGTAGGCCGAGGCAAAGGAAGCGGAAAACATCATGATGAGCCCGATCCCCACCAGCATGAGCACCAGCATCAGGAAGGGCAGGTCCATGGGGCCGCGGGCCAGCTGCTCCTCCATGGTCAGGTCACGTTTTGCTTTTCTGGCGATAATGTCCACCTCCTTTGATCAAATGGGGACGTACTCGGACAGGGATCCGGAAAAGCGCGGGGCTGCTCTCTCCCGGCGTCAGACCGGATAGCGGTTCATTACTCCCAGAAAGGCCACGACGCACAGCACCAACGTCAGTCCGGAAAAGACACAAAAGAGCTTGGTTTCGCTCCAGCCGCCCATCTCCAGATGGTGGTGGAGGGGCGCCATGCGAAAGAACCGCTTTCCGCCTGTTTTCTTGAAATAGACTACCTGGATAATATCGGACAGCACCTCAGCCACATAGACCAGGCCGATGATGGGGATGACCAGGGGGATATTCAGGGCGAAGGCCAGCCCGCACACCATACCGCCCAGAAAGAGGGAGCCTGTGTCCCCCATAAAGACCTTGGCGGGATGGAAGTTATAGAGCAGGAAGGCGGACAGACCGCCGGCCAGGGCAGCAGAGAGTACCGTCAGGTCATCCCGGCCGTACCAGGCGGATACGCCCACATAGAACAGGGCCACAGGGATGGTGACGCCGGTGGCCAGCCCGTCGATGCCGTCGGTCAGGTTGACGGCGTTGACAGTGCCCACCATGACAAAAGCGGCGAACACCATGTACACCACCCAGGGAAGGGCCAGCTCTACATTCAGGAAGGGGATATACAAATTGGGGGTCAGATAGCCGCTTCCGCGCAGCAGCACAGTGAAGACGATAGCCGCCGCAAGCTGGAGCAGGAACTTCTGACCGGCAGTCAGTCCCTCGTTGGCGTGGTGGCGCAGCTTCTGAAAGTCATCAATAAAGCCGATGATCCCGAAGACCAGAGCAAACAGAAACACATACAGGTGGTTTCGGCTTCCCCGAAGCAGGTCCTCCCACCCGGCGGTAAGCACGGCCACGCCGATGGCCAGGATAAACATGATGCCGCCCATGGTGGGGGTCCCCTGTTTGGCCATGTGCCAGGTGGGTCCATCCTCCCGGATGGACTGGCCCGCCTTCAGCCGGCGAAGCAGCGGGATCAGGATCTGGCCCGCGATAGCGGCCACGCCAAAGGCCACGATAAAGCTCAGTATATATGTCATGTCGGAACCCCTCCAGGTCGTCTTTCTCTCAAGTAAGTCAAACCGCGCATATGCGGCCTATTATTATACTATGCCCGCCGGAGTTTTTCCAGTCCTTTCTTGTCGTTCCGGCAGAGTTTTAAGCCTTTGCACACACTTTCCCGTCCCTTTTCTCGGAAATGGCGCGCCTTTCTCACGGCTCCGCCCCACTCCCCGCCAGCGCCGTGCCGGCCCGCGCTTGGGCGGCCGCCTTAGGAGGCGTTTTTTGCGCGGCAAACCAGTCGGCTACGATCTCCCGCTCGTCCAGATGATGGAACACGCCGTTGATCTCCTGATAGGTCTCATGGCCCTTGCCCGCCAGCACGATCACATCGCCAAGCTGTCCCTGGGACAGGGCCCAGCCGATGGCCGCAGGCCGGTCCGGCTCCACATGGACCTTCTCCAGCTCCCCCTCCATACCGGACAGGATATCGGTGATAATGGCCTGGGGATCTTCCGTCCGGGGATTATCCGAGGTGACCACCACCACATCGGCCAGGTCCTGGGCGATGGCCCCCATAATGGGCCGTTTGGTTTTATCCCGGTCTCCCCCGCAGCCAAACAGACAGATGAGACGCCCGGCGGTAAAGTCCCGCGCGGTGGTCAGGATGTTCTCCAGGGCGTTGGGGCTGTGGGCGTAATCGATGATGACGGTATAGGCTGGAGGAACAGGGACCACCTCCACCCTGCCCTTTACCCCGTGGACCGCAGGCATGACCCGAGCCATCTCCTTCAGACCCAGGCCCAGGCACAGTCCGGCGGACAGGGCCGCCAGGGCGTTGTAGATAGAAAACCCTCCGGGGATGGGCAGGTGGACGCGGACTAACCTGCCGGTGGAGAGCGCGTCAAACTCCACGTGGCTGGGGAACAGGCGGATATTTTTGGCGCTCAAATTCGCCTGGGTCCTGTTTTCCGAATAGGTAAACACCGGACATCTGACCCGTTCCAGATACCAGCGGCCCGCTGGGTCGTCCAGGTTCAGCACCGCCTGGCGGCACTGGTCAAAGAGCAGTCCCTTGGCCGCTCGATATTCCTCCATGGTGTGGTGATAATCCAGGTGGTCTTGGGTCAGATTGGTGAACAGCCCCAGGTCAAAGGTCAATCCCGCCGTCCGGTGCTGGACCAGGGCGTGGGAGGATACCTCCATTACCACATAGGTACAGCCATTGTCCAGCATCTGGCGCAGAAGGGCTTGGAGCTCATAGCTCTCCGGGGTGGTGCGGTGGGCAGGCAGCTCCTCCCGCCCTATCATGTTCCGATTGGTGCCGATCAGGCCCACCTTGGCCCGGCGCGTCCCCTCCAGCAATTCTTTGATGAGGCTGGTGGTGGTGGTCTTGCCGTTGGTCCCGGTGACCGCCACCAAGGTCATAGCGTCCCCCGGATGTCCAAACCAGTTGGCCGAGAGAAGGGCCAGAGCCAGTCTGGTATCCTCTGTCACCAGCCAGGGACCCGGCCGATCCGGAGCCCGCTGGCACAGGACGGCCGCGGCGCCTCTCTCCAGAGCCGTGTCGATGTACCGGTGACCATCCGTCTTATCTCCGGGCAGAGCCACGAAGAGAGCGCCGGGCTCCAGGGTCCGGCTGTCATAAGAAATGGAATTTATTTCCATCTCCTGATCAATGTTACCCCCCTTGAGGGGGACGCCGTTCAACAATTGGCGCAATTTCATGTCGTCACCCCTCAAGGGTGGGTTTGATTCTCTATAAATTTTGCCAAAATGATGCAGCAGTCTAGCGAGCCGGAGGGATCTCCCTATCTCGAGTCTACCGCGCCGTCCTCCACAATGTTGGAGAACTGAACATCTACCACGGTGCCCATGGCGGCTGTTTCTCCGCCCAGGATGCTCTGGTCACTGGCAGTCGTGGTATTACTATAGTACACAGACACGCCGGAGGCCCGCATAAAGAACCCGGCCTCCTCCAGCCGTTTCTTGGCGCCCTCATAGCTCATGCCCACCACATCTGGGACAGTACCGCTCTCCTCGGGCACCGCGTCCCCTAGGTATAGCACCACAGTGGAACCTCCTGGGACGCTGGCCCCGGCGGCAGGGAGTTGAGCGGTAATGCTCTCTCCCTCGCCCACTGTGCGGTACTTCAGGTTTTTCTTGTCTAACGCCTTTTTGGCATCGGCCACTGTCATACCGGTGACTTTGGGGGTATTTACATCCACGGCGGCGGACTCGTCGGCGTTGTACTTCTTCTCCACTCCCATATAGTCCAAGATCTGGGCGATCAGGGGGCCAGCTTTTGGGGCGGCCATATTGCCGCCGCTGATGTACACCCCTGTGGTGGATTCTTTGGGGTTAGTGGCGCTCTCCTGAGGTTTGTCGTAGGCCAGCAGGACGATGACCTGAGGGTCGTCAGCCGGAGCGAAGCCCATAAAGGACACGATAGTGCGCCCCGTCTCCCCTGTTTCCGAGGAGCCCGTCTTACCGCCGATGCGGTACCCCGCCACATAGGCGTTCCTGCCGGTCCCCTTGGACACCACCTGCTCCAGGATATCGGTGGCCCGCTGGCTGGTCTCCTGGCTGACCACTTGACGGACGACCTCGGTCTCCGTGTTCTGGACCACGGTGCCATCCTTCGTACTGATAGACTGGACCACATAGGGCTTTACCAGGTTACCGCCATTGATGACGGCCGCAAAGCCTCGAATCATCTGGAGGGGGGTGACGTTGAATCGCTGGCCGAAGGAGGCTACCGCCAGGTCAGTGGGAATCATGTCTTCCCGCTCCCAGACCACGCCCTTGCCCTCTCCAGGCAGGTCAATGCCTGTTTTTTCCTTCATGCCGAAGGCCTCGAAATAGTCGTAGAACAAATCGATGCCCAGCCGCTGACCGATGGCGATGAAGGCGGGGTTGCAGGAGTTGCCCACCGCCTCCGCCAGGGTCTGGGAACCGTGGCCAGTGACCTTGGAACAGTGAATCGTGTGATCGGCGATCTTCACGCTGCCGGAGCAGTAAAAGGTGTCGCTCTCACTCACCACCCCCTCCTCCAGGGCGGCGGCCAGCACCAGGGCTTTGAAGGTAGATCCCGGCTCATAGGTATCGTCGATGGCCTTACTCCGCCACTGGCTCATCACGGCCTGACTGTATGCCTGACTCTCTGCCTGTGCCATGAGCTCGGCGTCGGTCAGATTTTCCGGATTGTCCGCCTTCAACTGCTCGTAGATGGCCTGAGTGTTCTCATCCATCTTTCCATTCAGCATATCATCCAGAATTTTTGAGTAGTTATTGGGATCAAAGTCCGGGGAACTGGCAATCCCCAGGACAGCACCAGTGTTGGGGTCCATGGCAATGGCGAAGGCACCGTTGCGCACGTCATAGTCCTGGATGCCCTCCTCAATGGTTTTTTCCAGATAGGACTGGATGGTAGCGTCGATAGTCAGGGTCAAGTCATAGCCGTCAATGGCGTCCACGAAATCAGAGTATGCGTTGTACATCTGGGTGCCCGCTCCGGTCTTGGTGGTGACCACCCGGCCGGCGGTGCCCTCCAGCACGTCGTTGTACGCCGCCTCGATACCGTAGGCGCCCCCCTCGTCATTGACAAACCCCAGGGCCTGGGCAGCTAGGCCGGAGTAGGGGTAGTAGCGTTTGGTCCCGGGAGTAAGGTATAGGTAGGCGGAGGTCTTGTTCTCGGTGATGTATTCCCGGATGGCCTGGGCCTCCTCCTCCTCGATGTTCTTCTTGATCTCACGGTAGGAATACTTGGTGGCGTGCACCTGGGTATCTACTCTCTCCTCGTCCAGGCCGGGGACGAGAGCCATCAGGTCCCGGACCATCTGGTCCTGCTTGGCGGCCACCGCCGCCTCGTAAGCCGCCTGGTCCAGATTGCCCTCCTCATCGGTAAAGTCCTTTTTGGACACGCTCTTTTCCAGGTCGTTGGGGGATAAGATCAGGTTGTATACTGTGGCTGACATGGCCAGCACGTTGCCGTTTCGGTCGTAAATGTTCCCCCGGCTGGAGGATACAGACAGGTCCAGCGTCTGCTGCTTGGTGGCCAGCTGCTGGTAGTAGTCATGGTTGACAATGGCGATGTTCCACAGCTTCCAAAACAGAGGGATGAACATAAGCACACCGCACACCGCCATCAGGAAGACCGTGCGCCGGAATATAGACCGTTTGGAGTGGCTGCCCCGGGTCCCGCCGCCCGCGCTCTGGCGGCTTTTTCTCCCGTATTCCTCCCGCATAACGCTTCCCTCCTTTGCGGTAGAAGGGCGCAAGAAATATCCTTTCTTGCGCCCCTTGCTCTATCTTTCGTCTTTCATCTATATGGCCGGTTCAGCGGAAATATTCAATCATTTCTCCCAACACTGTGCCCGCTGCCTTCAGGGCGCCGACGATGCCTCCGGAAGCCTCCTGCTCACCGTAGACCACCACGGTATCCGGCTCGGACAAATCGATGTACTCTACCTGGTCGCTGGTGGGCCGCACCATGCTCTCTCCCACCGCGGCCTGGATCGTCTCCATATCAAAGACCTTTTCGTACTGGGCGGACAAGGTAGCGTTCTCTGTCTGGAGTGTAGTCAGCTGGTTTTGGAGGGATACCACCTCCCCATTTAGGGCGGTAAACTGGGCAAAGCTGGTAATGAGCAGGGCCGCAAAGACTGCCACCGCAATGAATCCCACCACCGCGAAGGGAGCCACCTGACCGGCCTCTCGGACCTGGACCTGGGTGCGGGTCAGCTGCTTGCGGCGGACGTGCTCCCGTGTCTTGGGCTGGGGACGGCGCTGAAGCTCCTCCTCCCTTCTGGGGGCACGGACGGCAGAGCCGTCATAGGCGGGGGCATAGGCCACGCTGCCATAGGTGTTATATACGGTTGTGCTGCGACGGCGGGCGGCCATAGCGCTCACTCCTTCTCTTTGGTAGGAAGCGGGCACGCCGGACGTGCCCTTTACAATTTTTCCGCCACCCGCAGCTTGGCGCTGCGGGAGCGGGGATTCTCCTCCAATTCCTGGGCAGAGGGGAGAATGGGTTTTTTATTCACCAGCCGGATGTCCGGCGTCTTGCCGCAGACGCAGACGGGAAAATCCGGCGGGCAGGTACATCCCCTGGCAAAACCGGCCAGGCTGGTCTTGACAATGCGGTCCTCCAGAGAGTGGAACGTAATCACCGCCAGCCTTCCCCCTCTGTTGAGATGGGAGACCGCCCCCTGGAGCATCCGGTCCACAGAAGACAGTTCGTCGTTGACCGCGATCCGAATGGCCTGAAAGGTCCGCTTCGCGGGGTGCTGTTTTTCTCTCAACGCCTTGGCGGGCATAGCGCTTTTGATGATGTCCACCAGCTCCAGAGTAGAGAGGATAGTCCTCTCCGTCCGGCGGCGGACGATAGCAGCGGCAATCTGAGGAGCGCAGCGTTCCTCACCGTACTGAAAGAGGATGCGCCGCAGCTCCTCCTGGCTCCAGGTGTTGACCACCTCCGCGGCGGTCAGCCCCTCAGACCGGTCCATCCGCATATCCAGGGGGGCGTCAGCCATGTAGGAGAACCCACGGGAGCTGTCATCCAGCTGCGGGGAGGACACCCCTAGATCAAAGAGCATCCCATCCACACCGGACAACTCCAGCTCCTCTACAATCTGGCCCACCCGGTCAAAGTTGCTGTGGACCAGGGTGACCTTATCCATGTATTCGTCCAGCCGCCGACCCGCAGACTCCAAGGCCGCCTCGTCCCGGTCCACACAGATGAGCCGCCCGGTATTCAATCTCTTTGCGATCTCCCGGCTGTGGCCTGCCCGGCCCAAGGTCCCGTCCAGATACACGCCGTCCGGGCGGATATTCAGCCCCTCAATGCACTCATTGAGCAGAACGGGGTAGTGGGTAAACTCACTCATATCAGAATCCCAGCTCCGCCATACAGACAGCCATCTTCTCCGGCGTCATTTCTTCCTCCTCCTGGGCATTCCAGGCATCGGCGGACCAGATTTCCGCCCGGTCATTGACTCCGATGATGACTACATCCTTCTCCAGGCCGGCATATTTGCGCAGCTTCTGGGGGATGACGATGCGCCCCTGGCTGTCCAGCTCGCACTTGGCGGCGTTGGCGAACAGCGGCCGCATGGCCTTGGACTGGCTCATTGGCAGGGAAGCGAATTTTTCAGTAAAGCGATCCCAGGTGGCTTGGGGATAGATGGCCAGGCAGGCGTCCACGCCCATAGCCAGGTAGAAGGTGACCCCCAGCTCCTCCCGGAGCTTGGCGGGGATGAACAGCCGCCCCTTAGCATCGATGCTGTGCTCGTATGTGCCGGTCATGTTCCTCACCTCTCCCCCACTTTAGTGGTTTATATAGGGATTTTACTCCACTTTACTCCACCTTGCCTTTTAGTATAAAAGGTGTTGACATAAAATGCAAGTCTTTTTTTCATGGTTTTTTATAGAAAAAACCGCCGCTTTCCTTCGAAATCGGCGGTTTCTTTACAAAAACATCTGTTCCATTTAGTTTACAATAACTTCCAGCCAGTCCAGTCCCATTGATATCTTGTGCCAATCTCTTCTGTCCATCGCAATATGTTGTGCTCGTTTTTCTTTTCTGACAAAAAAAGTCCGTCCGCACCCGGAACGGGCACGGACGGATCCATTGTCATCTCCGACAAACAGGGTTCAGTTGACTTCAGCCTCATCCTCCAGCCTCTCCAGCTCCTCCAATCGCTGGGCTACGGGGGACTCTAGCGCGCTCTGGCTACAGGATGTCTGCATATAGGCGGCCACAGCGGTGGTGCTCTTCTTCACCGGAGTGATGGTTCCCGCGCCGGCCACACAGCCGCCGGGACAGCCCATCCCTTCCAATAGATAGCCATTATACTTGCCGGCCTTAGCCATTGCCAACATCTTCCGGCACTCCCGCAGACCATCGGCGTGCTCCACCAGAACCTCTCTTTCGGGGTCCAGCTCCTTGATGGCAGCCTTGACCGCGGCGGCCACTCCCCCCGTCACCGCGAAGCCACGGCCAGCGCCAGTGGCTCGCATAAAGTCGTTCTCGGGATCGCCGGGCATCTTGCTGGGGTCCACGCCCTTAGCGTCGAACACGCCCTGCATCTCCTCAAAGGTGAGGACGAAGTCCACATAGCTTCGGATGGTACGCCGGGAGGCCTCCAGCTTCTTAGCGGCGCAGGGGCCAATGAATACCACACGGGCCTCGGGGTCCTCCTTTTTGATGAGCCGGGCCGTAAGCACCATGGGCGTCAGGGCCATGGAGATGTTGTCCTTGAACTGGGGGTACAGCTTTTTAGCCATCACAGACCAGGAGGGACAGCAGGAGGTGGCCAGGAAGGGGAGCTCGTCCGGCACCTTCTCCAAAAAGTCCTTGGCCTCCTCGATGGTGCACAGGTCGGCGCCCACCGCCACCTCCCGCACATCGGCAAAGCCCACCTGGAGCATAGCCTCCCGCATCTGGGCGGCGGACACATTCTCACCGAACTGGGTGACGAAGGCGGGGGCCACAGCGGCGACGACTCGATCCCCCCGCTTGATGGCCTGGATCATCTGGAAGATCTGGCTCTTGTCCGCGATGGCGCCGAAGGGGCAGTTGACCAGACACATTCCGCAGGATACGCACTTGTCATAGTCGATCTTGGCCCGGCCCAGCTCGTCAGAGCTAATGGCATCCATGCCGCAGGCCTCGGCGCAAGGCCGCTCAAACTTGATAATGGCGTTATAGGGGCACTGGTCCACGCACTTGCCGCACTTGATGCACTTCTCCTGGTCGATGACGCTCTTACCCTGGACCACCTTAATGGCATCCTTAGGACAGACTTCCCGACAGGGATGGGCCAGACAGCCCTGGCACATATTGCTCACCCGGACCTGCTTTGGGGGGCAGGCGTTGCAGGCAAAGGGAATAATGTTGATCAGCGGGGGCTCATAGTACTTCTCCGCCACCACGCTGTCCTCCAGATGGTCGATGGTAGGGGCGTATTCATTCAGATCCCGCAGAGGCAGGCCGATGGCCAGGCGCAGCCGCTCGCTGACGATGGCACGCTCCACCAAAATATTCTGGCGGTAACGGGCCACCTCGCCAGGGATGATCTTATGGGGCAGGCGTCTAAGCGTCTCCCCATAGTCGCCGCCCTCAAAGGACATCCTCGCCACCTCGGTAAAAACCTTGCGGCGAATGTCGTTGACTACGGTATGCACTCCTCGCATCCCAGTTTCCTCCTTAGAAAGATACAGATAAGATTCTTTTTCAATCGGTATCATACCACAATATCCTGTTGCTTGACAATGCCTCATCTGACAAGTATTCCCGTTTTTTGCAGGAAAAATTGTATTTTTGTGTGAAGGCTGGGATTTTCTAGGATGTGTTCTCTTTATTTGCAGAATTTAATTCAGAAATTGTCCAGTTTTTATAGGGGCCGGAGTAATCTTTTTCTTTGCGCGGCAGGTAAATCGTGTTATACTGAAAACAAGGAGCTTTGAGATATAGAAAGGAGTGATCAGGGGTGGCGATGCTGGATTGGGGACCTCTGGAACAGGCCTGTATGTCCTGTCAGAAATGCGCCCTGGCGGACACTAGGCACAACGTGGTCTTTGGGGCAGGTGTGCCAAACGCGGAAGTCATGTTTATCGGGGAGGGCCCTGGAGAGAACGAGGACTTGCAGGGCGAGCCCTTCGTAGGCCGGGGCGGGAAGCTGCTGGACGATATGCTGGAGCTCATCGACCTGGACCGGAAGAGGAACGTATACATCGCCAATATCGTCAAATGCCGCCCGCCCCAGAACCGTGACCCTCTCAACTCGGAGCAGGACGCCTGCATCGGCTATCTCCGCAACCAGGTCGCCCTGATTCGCCCCAAAATCATTGTGTGTCTGGGGCGCGTCGCCGCCATCCGTCTGATCAAGGAGGACTTTAAGATTTCAAAGGAGCACGGCCAGTGGTTCGAAAAGGCCGGCATCCATATGACCGCCCTGTTCCACCCGGCGGCCATCCTCCGGGACCCCCGGCGGCGGCCGGAAACATTTGAGGATTTAAAGGGCCTCCAGGCCAAGATCCAGGCGATCTGTGAACGGACCTATTGACGTTGTTCTGCCGGCAGCTGCTCTGCCGGCAGATTTTTTTCGATACTGTGAAACGCCGCCCCACCCCCAGCCGTACCTATAAGCAGAACCAAACGTACGAATGGTCTACACCCTACTGAAACAGAGAGGAGGAAGCTCCTTGGACGAAACAGGTCTGGTCCTGGCGCTGGCCCAGGGCGACCGCGCCGCGCTGGAGGATACCATCCGGCGGTATACCCATTATGTGGCCGCGGTAGCCGCCAGGGCCCTGGCCCCTGAGCCGCTGCGGGAGGATTTGGAGGAAGTGGTCTCCGACACCTTTCTCGCCCTGTGGCGCAGCCGGGAATCGCTGGACCCGGTCCGCTCCCTCCGGCCATGGCTGGCGGTGACCGCCCGGAATCTGGCCATCGACCGGGTCAGAAGGCGGCGGGAAACGGACGCCATTCCAGACCATCTTCCCGACAGCCGGCCGGGCCCCGAAGAGCTGGCGGAGCGGAACCAGCTCCACAGTCAGCTCCGGCGGCTGGTGGACGGCATGGAGGAGCCGGACCGGACTCTGTTCCGGCGCTATTACTTTGAGGAGGAGCCGCTGCACCAGGTGGCCAAAGAGCTGGGGCTGAACCAGGCCACTGCCCGGACCCGGCTGGCACGGGGACGGCATAAGCTGCGGGAGGCCCTGTGTGGGAAAGGAGGGACGCCCTGTGTCCAGTCACATTCATGAGCTGTGGAACGACTTAGGTCTGCCCGAGGAGTACCCCGAGCTGGACCCGGAAGCCATCCTCTCCCGTGTCGAGGCGGCGCTGGAGCAGGAAGAGGCGGCTTCCGCTCCGCCGGAAGGTCCAAGGCAGAACAGTATGAAGAAAAAAATGAAATGGGCGGTCCTGCTGGCCGCCACCCTGGCACTGACCACGGGGGCCGCCCTGGCGGCGGCCTACCAGATGGGGGTACTGGACCTGTTTTTCACACGGGGGGACGCCAGTGTGGTGGAGCCCTATGTACAGGACACCATCAAAAGCGTGGAAAACGAGGACTACCGCCTGACGGCGGACAGTATGCTCTATGACGGTCAAAACGTCTTTGTTGTTCTCACTGTGGAAGGGCTGAATCAGCAGGCTATCGACGACCTGATGAGCAACCGGGCCTTTGCCGAGGCCCACCGGGAGCCCTGGGGGGAGGATATGGTAAGCAGGCTGCTGGAGAGCGGCAGCACCGGCCCCGATGGGATCTCCTACGATCTTCGCACCCATTCGGGCAGTATGGGAATCCATGACCTCCCCAATCCCAGCGGCACCAGCCGTTCCTGGCAGATCGACATTCAGTTCGGCGAGTATGTCGGCCCTTTGGAGGAGCCTCTGAATGTATGGCTGGCCTTTATGGGCCGGGATTACGCCGTACGGCTGCCTATGGATTCTGTGGTGGAGCCCATCCGCGTCACCCCGGACCTGGAGGTCATCTCCAATGAGTTTCTGGGGCTCCGGGGCCGGTTGAAGGAGCTTATCCTCACCCCAGTGTCCTACTCCTACGAGTTGGAACGCCTCGGGGACTGGTCCTCCTACGCCGACTCTATCACTGACCTGGGCGTTGCCACCGACCTGTTCTATCTGAAGATGAAGGACGGCTCCACCCTGACTCTGGCACAGTTGGGAGACGTGAACCATCAGTTTGAACAGGTGGTGGACCTGACCCAGGTGGATTCCATCGTCTTTGACCAGTGGGAGTTCCCCGTGGACGGCTCCCCCGCCAGAGTGGCGGAACTGGACCCCCGTCTGCGGCCCTTCCTGATGGACCCGCCCAGCCCGGTCTATGACCTGGAGGGGCTGCGCCTGGGCCATCTGTCCCTCCGCCAGCTCTGCGAGAGGCTGGGAGCGGAGTATCGCTGGGACGAGGACAGCCAGACCGCCACCGCTCGGTACCGCGGGGTGACCATCACCGCCACAGCGGGCAGTTCCACCATCCTGGTGGACGGACAGCCTATTGAGGCCACCTACTACTCCACCAAAACAGACGAAAACGGCGACGAGATGTATCTCCCCAACCCCGCCGTCCCCGTCCCGGACGGGTGCGACCTGCTGGTGGGGCACCATCTCCTGGAGGACGCCTGGAACATCTGGTGCCTGGGATGCTGGAGCCACGATGTTTCTCCCGAGGGCTTCCAGTTCGACGCCTGGCTCATCATCCCCTGATCCTGCCGCTTGCGCCCCTGCCTGAATCCAGGCGGGGGCGCTGAGGCTTTCGAAAAAGTGGCAGAGCCACTTTTTCGAGAAAAGACGCACGCAGGATGGGCCTCGATTCCTTACGGAAAAGTCGGCCCACCTTGCGCGAGAAGTGTCATTTCCGACGCGCATGTCGTCGGAAATGACTGAATCAAAATTTATTCCGTCGCCTGCGGGTGCCGGAACTCCTTGCAGGAGGGCTTTTTCGACAAGCTGTGCGCCCCTGCCTGAATCCAGGCGGGGGCGCTCTTGACTTTATTTTGCCAGTTCCTTATACTAAAAACGAATTCTGGCGAAGAACGCCGTCCATCACCCGGCTTCGGCCGGAGAGAGAGAAGTGTCCGCCTTGCACAACACCGCTCATCCGTCCGTCGGGCTGGAGCGTCCCCCCTCCCGCCTGCCTGTTTTAGATGACTTCAATGCCCTGTGCTGCCTGCTGGTCATCATGATCCACGTCATGTCTCTAGGCATCACCGACGCCGACCCCACCTCCTGGCAGGGGGCGGTGGTCTTTGTCCCCTGGCTTCTCAGCCGGTGTGCTGTCCCCGGCTTTCTGTTCAGCGGCGGGATGAAGATGGGGCTGGAGCTGGCGAGGGACACCCTGTCCCCCTACGGGCCCTATATCCTGCGCCGGGCCAAAAAGGTCTATTTCCCCTACCTCTTTTGGACTTTGTTCTACTATCTCTGCTTTCTGCCCATCGGCTATGTGCGGGGCAGTCTGGCAGAGCTGGGAAATTATTTATGGTTCGGCTCCCTGTCGGCCCAGTTCTATTATGTACTGGTGGTCATGCAGCTCTATCTCCTGCGCCCCCTGTGGCGGCAGCTGGTCCGGCGTGTGGGCTGGCTGGCCGGCTGTGCGGGCGCCCTGGTGGTCATGCTGGCCGCTCTCTGGCTCCAGGGCGCGGCCGCCCGGGCCCTTCCCTGGTTCGCGCCCTATCAGGGCAAGCTGTTCATTACCTATCTGTTCTATTGGGTGGCCGGTCTGTACGCCGGCTATCTCCGGCCGGAGCGCCCGGCCCCGACCCGCCGGCTGTGGGCCATCCTGGGCTCAGGGCTGGTGGTGCTGACCTATCTGGGCCTGTGCTATCTGGAATTTTCCGCCGGGGTGGTATTTTTTAACCTGGAGCTGATGAAGCCCCTCTCCAACCTCCTGTCCATTTACCTGCTGATGGAGCTGTGCGCCGCCTTGAAGAACTGCGGCCCTCTGCTCCGGCGGTTCCTCAACTGGCTGTACCAGGCCTCTCTCTTTGTGTTCTTTGTCCACTGCCTGGTGCTGACCTACGCCACCGCTATCCTGCAGAAGCTGGGCGTCCACTCCCTCTCTCTGCTGCTAATTGGCCGTCTAGTTGCCGCCTATTTGGGCTCCTTCCTTCTCTATTGGCTCTGGAACCGGCTGCGGCAGACGATTCACCCCCGCTGATTTTGTTCATAAACGAAAAAGAGCGCGGACAGGGTTTCTGTCCGCGCTCTTTATTAACGTCCATCTCACCTGGCCTTGGTTTCTCGCTGGAATTCCTCCATACAGGCGCTCTGGAGTAAATGGAATCGTTCCCGATCCCTGCCACCCACAGGGATGCCGTCGATGGACTCCACTCCCATGCACAGGGCGCTGGAGCTGGTGACAATGGCCTCGTCCGCGTTCATCAGCTCCACCATGGAGAAGGGTTCCTCCACCACCGGGACACCGTTCTCTTTCGCCAGGGCAATCAGATGCTTCCGGGCGATACCGGGGAGGATGAGCTCATCTGTGGGGGCGGTGCGCAGCACTCCGTCCTTCAGCATGGAGATATTGCTGTGGGCGCACTCGGTGACTCGGCTGCCTCGATGGAGCACAGCTTCGTCACATCCCCGCTCCGCCGCCCGCTGGCTGGCCAGTACGCTTGGGATCAGATTCAGTGTCTTGATATGACACAGCTTGTACCGGTTATCCTCTAGGGAGATAAGCCGATAGGGCTGATTCAGGTCCTTCATCCTGTGGGGCCGCACATAGGCCAGCAAAGTGGGGGCCACCTCTGCCGGAGGGAAGGCGTGCCCTCTGGGGGCTACGCCCCGGGACACCTGCCAGTACAAGAAGTGGTAGGGGGCCTCCTCCGCCGCTTCGATGACCTTCTGCAGCTCGGCCCGCACCTGGTCCCGCTCCATCCGGAAGGGGATCTCCAGCAGCCGGAGGCTGTTATACATCCGGTCCAGATGGTCCTCCAGCGCGAAGGGGACGCGGTTAGCCACACAGGCGGCCTCATAGATGCCGTCGCCGAAGTAGAGGGCCCGGTCCCCCATGGGCACCTTCATCTCCTCCAGAGGGCCAATTTCTCCGTTGTAATAACCGACGTTCTTCCACATATCACTTGGCTCCTTTCCTATTTTCTTTCAACCGATCCGTCCTGTAACCGTCCAGCTTCAGTGCCACCCAGGCGCACAGTGTTCCGATCAAAGCCCCAGCCAGCACATCCGTGGGATAGTGGACTCCCACATACAGCCGGGACAGCCCCATCAGGACCGCCAGCAGTACAGCCCCGATCCGTCCCCAGCGCCAGGGCAGGGTCTTGGCCCAAGCCACCCCGGCCGCAAAGGCGGCACAGGTATGTCCGGAGGGGAAGGAATGGGGGTCGTTTTCCACCACCAGGGGAAGGATGGGCAGGTCCAGCCAGGGGCGGGTCCGCTCCACCAGCGGCTTTATGGTCACATTGGTAACCAGCAGTCCCAGCACCATAGCTGTCAGCGCCAGGGCCCCCGCCCGCCGGGTAGGCCGCCAGCACAGCATGGAAAGGGACAGTACGATCCACATCAGCCCGGCGTTGCCAAGCTGGGTGTAGAAGGCCACGACGGGGTCCAGCCAGTCCAAGCGCAGGTCCTGAATGGCCAGCAGCAGCGAGGCATCCAAATTCAATAAGGCTTCCAGCATTCTCGTTTCCTTTCCAGACGGAGCCCCTGCCACCCCCGGCTCCGCCAGCCAGAGGGGGGGCAGGAAAAACCGCCCGCTTGACGGTATCTCCCTCTCCATACTATAATAGGTAAAAAGGTTTCATAAGTCAATGTCATTTTACCGGGAGGTCTCCTCTTTGAAGCAGATCCTATGTCTATCCAACGAGCCCTGGAGCACCTCTCCGGGCCGGACCCAGCAGCTCCTCTCCCGGCTGCGGGACACACAGATCTTATATTTCGCTCCCCCTGCCGGCAGACGGGACCGGAGCTTTCGGCAGAAGGGGCAGAAGGTGCGCCCCAACGTGACGGTCTACACCCTTCCCCCCACCCTATTCCCGGTGTCGGAGCAGTATTCCCGGCTGTTCCTGCGCAACCAGAGGAAGCTGGGCCGATTCATCGCCGACAAGGCCGCCCGCCACCGTTTCCAATCACCCCTGCTGTGGACCACCAGTCCAGAGCATGTCCACCTGCTGGACCACCTGGAATATGACGGGCTTGTCTACGACTGCGACCGGGATTGGGAGGAGCTGCCCCCACTGTGGGAGGGCGCCCTGGCCAACAACGCCGACATAGTCTTCGCCGCCTCCCCCCTGCTGGCCGACCGGCTGTCCCCCTGCAGCTCTAACATCGCTCAACTGCCCAACGGGGTCAACTACCCCATGTTCTCCGGCGAGGGGGGCTCTATTCAGTCGGACCCTCTGCCCCAGGTCCACGGCCCGGTGCTGGGCTGGGCCGGGGTCATCCACCGGGAACTCGATCTGTCCCCCATCCTTTACGCCGCCAGGGAGCGGCCTGGCTGGACCTTCCTGCTGCTGGGCCGGCAGGAGGACAATCCCCTCCTTCCTCGACTCAGGCGGCAGCCCAACGTGGCGCTGGCCGGCCCCTGCCCTCTCAATGAGGTACCCGACTGGCTGTTCCGCTGCGATGTGCTGTTGGAGCTGCTGCGGGAGGACCGGCCGGACAGCGATGTGATCTCTGGTCGATTGTATGAGTACCTGTCTACCGGGAAGCCCATCGTGTCTATGCTGTGGCCCGAGCAGGTAGAGATCTTCCCCGACGTGGTCTACGGAGCCCATGACGAGCGGGAGTTCCTCACCCTCTGTCAGCACGCCTTGGAGGAGGCCCCCGGCTTCGTCTCTCAGCGCCGCCAGAGCTACGGCGCGGCGGCGGCCTGGTCCCTCCGAGCCGCTGCGGTATCCCGTATTTTGGACACTGCCGGCCTGCTGTGAGCAGAGGATGCCAACTTTTTTGTCCCGTATTTCGCAATTCCTTGTACAAGCCTACGAAATTCATTCCCTCTCTTGCAAAGCCCGCGTTTTTTCGATAAAATGGAACCCTAATGGATGGAAGGGGGCTTAGTCATGGGCTTTATCCGGGTGTTTTCTCCTAGGTTCGTCACTGGCTACGGCCCCAATCTGCCCAAGGCCGAACACTAACATTCTATCAGGCTATCTGTACCCGCAGATAGCCTGAATCTTTTTTGACAAAGGAGAGGTTTTGATGAAAAAAGTCGCTGTCATCATGGGCTCGGATTCCGACTGGCCGGTGGTGAAGGGAGCCTGTGAGCAGCTCCAGAGCTTTGGCATCCCCTTCGAGGCCCATATCCTCAGCGCCCACCGCACCCCCGCCGCTGCCGCCGACTTTGCCAAAAGCGCCCGTAAAAACGGCTTCGGTGTCCTCATCTGTGCCGCCGGCATGGCGGCCCACCTGGCCGGGGCCTTTGCGGGCAACTCCACCCTGCCGGTCATCGGCATCCCCATGAAGGGGGGCGCTATGGACGGGCTGGACGCCCTGCTCGCCACCGTCCAGATGCCCAGCGGCATTCCTGTGGCCACTGTGGCCATCAACGGGGCTAAGAACGCCGCTGTACTGGCCGCCCAGATTTTGTCTGTCTCCGACGACGAGCTGGCCGCCCGGCTGGACCAGGCGAGGGAGAGCATGGCCGCCCAGATCGCCGAAAAGGAGAAGAAGCTCCAGGCCGAGCTGGGGTAGTAAGAGGCAGCCCGCTCACTGTGGAGGCGCGTCATGAAGAAGTCGATTCCTATCTGCTTCATTGGCGCTGCTCTCGGCGCCCTGTCCGCCCTGATCTCCCATCTGCAGAAGGTCTTTTACTGCTGCATCGCCCTGTGGTCCATCCCCGCGGGCATGGATATTTTCTTCGCCGCCCTCTTTACGGCTGTCTGTGCCGTGGCCATGGCCGCTCTCTATCTCCCCCTTGGGAGGGGACGGTATGGCGGGGTACTGCTCCTGTGGATCCTCTCCACCCCCCTCTGGGGAATGCTGTTCCCCACCCCGAATGAGATCTACCGGGCCGTCTTTCAGACAGAGGCCTCTCTGGGCGGTGGAGGCGGATTCTCCCTCCTCTTTGTTTCGTTGTGCTCCTTTTTTGTCTATATCCCCGTTTTCCTTTTCGCCTGTTCCATTTTTTATCCCAAATACACTCAGCATCCATTTCAATTTCATACATGGAGGAATGTCATCATGGAAAAGAAGCTTGTTTACACTGGTAAGACCAAGGACGTGTTTGCTCTGGACAACGGCAACTACCTGCTGAAGTTCAAGGACGACTGCACCGGCAAGGACGGCGTGTTCGATCCCGGCGAAAACTCTGTGGGCCTGACCATCGATGGCGTGGGCGACGTGAACCTTCGGATGTCCATTTATTTCTTTGAAAAAATCAACGCTGCCGGCATCCCCACCCACTATGTGTCCGCCGACCTGAAGAACACCACCATGGAGGTCAAGCCTGCCAAGGTGTTTGGCCACGGGCTGGAGGTCATCTGCCGCCACAAGGCAGTGGGCTCCTTCCTCCGCCGCTATGGGGAGTACATCGCCGAGGGTGCCGACCTGCCCGCCTATGTGGAAACTACCTTTAAGAATGACGCCCTGGGCGATCCCCTGGTCACCAAGGACGGTCTGGTCGCTCTGGGTGTCATGACCGAGGAGCAGTACGACGCCATCAAGGAGGAGACTCAGAAGATCACCCAAATCGTGGCCGACGACCTGAAGGAGAAGGGCATGGTCCTGTACGACATCAAGTTCGAGTTCGGCTACGACGCGGACGGCAAGGTTATGCTCATCGACGAGGTGGCCTCCGGCAATATGCGGGTCTACAAGGACGGCAAGTACATCGATCCCATGACCCTGTCCAAGCTGTTCTTCGCCTAAATCGTGGACGTCGGTATCATTGGCGGGCAGGACGGCCCCACCGCCATTCTTATCAGCAGCAGCCCCATCGCGTTGCCTTTCATGCTGCTGATCCTTGCGGGACTGGTTGGAGCTGCCTGGTTTTTCCTGCACAAACGCAAAAAGTAAGGAGCAAATAAATGGGTGGTTTTTTTGGGGCCGTTTCCAAGCGGGACGTGACCCTTGATATCTTTTTCGGAGTGGACTACCACTCCCATCTGGGTACCCGCCGGGGCGGTATGTTGATCCATGACCCCCAGGACGGATTCCAGCGCCAGATCCACTCCATCGAGAACACCCCCTTCCGCACCAAGTTCGAGAAGGATCTGTCTGACTTCCACGGTTGCAGCGGCATCGGCTGCATCAGCGATACCGATCCTCAGCCCCTGCTGGTCCGATCCCACTTAGGCCTGTACGCCATCACCACCGTGGGCATCATCAACAATGCCGAGGAGCTAATCCAGCAGTATTTCTCCGACCACGGACATCAGTTTATGGCCATGAGCTCCGGCAAGGTCAACGCTACCGAGCTGACCGCGGCCCTCATCAACCAGAAAGATGATCTGGTGTCCGGTATCCTCCACGCCCAGGACGAAATCAAGGGCTCCATGACCCTGCTCGTCCTCACCGACAAGGGGGAGATCATCGCCGCCCGGGACAAGTTGGGCCGGCTGCCGGTCCTGGTGGGCCAGAACCAGGAGGGCTGTTGTGTGTCCTTCGAGTCCTTCGCCTACCATAAGCTGGGTTATGCCGACGCCTATGAGCTGGGGCCGAGAGAGATCGTGCGTATTACGGCTGACGGGTATGAAACCCTGTCCCCCGCCGGCGAGGAGATGAAGATCTGCGCCTTTTTGTGGACCTACTACGGCTACCCCAACTCCAACTATGAGGGGAAAAATGTGGAGGTCATGCGCTATCAGAATGGCGAGATTATGGCCCGGGATGAGGTTCTCCACGGTCTTCTCCCCAAGGTGGACTATGTGGCCGGTGTGCCCGACTCCGGCGTGCCCCACGCCATCGGCTATGCCAACCGCAGCGGCAAGCCATTTGCCCGCCCCTTTGTCAAGTATACCCCCACCTGGCCCCGTTCCTTTATGCCCACCAACCAGGACGTTCGGAATCAGGTGGCCAAGATGAAGCAGATTCCGGTACCCGAGCTCATTGAGGGCAAGAAACTGCTCTTCGTGGACGACTCCATCGTCCGGGGAACCCAGCTCCGGGAAACGGTGGAATTTCTCTATGAGTCCGGGGCGGAGGAGGTCCATATGCGCTCCGCCTGCCCCCCCATTATGTACAGCTGCAAATACCTCAACTTCTCCCGTGGCAACTCGGACATGGACCTGTTGGCCCGCCGTACGGTCCAGGAGCTGGAGGGGGACGAGGGCCAGCTCCACCTGGAGGAGTACTCTGACGCCCGCACTGAACGAGGCCAGTGCATGCTCAAGGCCATCTGTGAGAAGCTCGGTTTTGACTCTCTCGGCTACCAGTCTCTGGATGGCCTGCTGGAGGCCATCGGTCTGGACCGGGACAAGGTGTGTACTTACTGCTGGAGCGGCAAAGAATAGGCGTCAGCACGCCATCCCAACCGGAATGTGAAGTCAGAATGGCTCCGGTCCTGCCGGGCTGAACTCCACTGTTCCGTCTGGGGCGCACTCCACAATTCCTGACTTTTAAGTTCTAATTTGATCTGGAGGTCTGAAGATGAAAAACTCCCACTCCGCTTCCTATGCCGCCGCCGGCGTAGACGTCACCGCTGGCTATGAGGCTGTTCAGCGCATCAAGCCTATGGTGGAATCCACTTATATTCCCGGTGTCATGGGTACTCTGGGCGGCTTCGGCGGTATGTTTGCCCCCGACATGGCCGGCATGAAAAAACCAGTGCTGGTGTCTGGCACCGACGGCGTGGGCACCAAACTGCGGCTGGCCATGCTGCTGAACAAGCATGACACCATCGGCATCGACTGCGTGGCTATGTGCGTCAACGACATCATCTGCGGCGGCGCCTCTCCCCTGTTTTTCCTGGACTACATCGCCTGTGGCCGGAATGACCCCGCCCGTATTGCCGAGATCGTCGCCGGCATCGCCGAGGGCTGCCGCCAGTCTGAGTGCGCCCTGGTGGGCGGCGAGACCGCTGAACACCCCGGCGTCATGCCCGACGAGGACTATGACCTGGCCGGCTTCTCTGTGGGCATCGTGGACGAGGAAAATATCATTGACGGCAAGCGCCTGTCCACCGGCGACGTGCTCATCGGACTTGGCTCCACCGGCGTCCACTCCAACGGGTTCTCTCTGGTCCGCAAGGTGCTGGATGTGGAGCACACTGACCTGACCTCCCCCATGGAGGAGCTGGGCGGCCGGAGCCTGGGCGAGACTTTGTTGGCCCCCACCCGCATCTATGTCAAGGCGGTCAAGGCTCTGCTGAAGGCCGGAGTAGATATTCACGCCATCAGTCATATTACCGGCGGCGGGTTCTACGAGAACGTGCCCCGAATGATGACGGACGGCCTCACCGCCCGCATTGATCTCAAGACCTTCCCCAAGCTGCCCATCTTTGATCTGATCCAGCGGAAGGGAAACATCCCGGAGCGGGATATGTACAACACCTTCAACATGGGCCTGGGCATGATCCTGGCCATCCCCGCTGTTCAGGCGGAGCGGGCTCTCTCCACTCTGACGGATGCGGGCGAGAATGCCTATCAGGTCGGCTCTGTGGTTTCTGGCAGCGACGGTGTGGAGTTAGTCAAATGAAAAATATCGCGGTTTTGGTATCCGGGGGCGGCACCAATCTCCAGGCCCTCATCGACGCCCAGGGGCGGGGTGAGCTGATCAACGGTCGAATCACCGCTGTCATTTCCTCCACCCCCAGCGCCTATGCCCTGGAGCGGGCCAAGGCCGCCGGCATCCCCGGCTATGTGGCGGCCCGAAAGGACTACCCCTCCAGCCAGGCCATGACTGCGGCCCTGGTAGACAAGCTGAAGGGATTGGATATCGACCTGGTGGTATTGGCCGGCTTTATGGTCATTCTGACTGGCGAGATGGTCCGCGCCTTCCCCAACGCCATCCTCAATGTCCATCCCGCCCTCATCCCTTCCTTCGCCGGCCCAGGGTGCTACGGCCTCCATGTCCATGAGAAGGCCCTGGAGTATGGGGTCAAGCTGTCCGGCGCCACTGTCCACTTTGTCAGTGAGGAGTGCGATGGCGGCCCCATCGTCTCTCAAAAGGCGGTGGAGGTCCTCCCCGACGACACGCCGGAGGTACTCCAGCGGCGCATCATGGAGCAGTGCGAGTGGCAGCTGCTCCCCCAAGCCGTGTCCCTGTTCTGTCAGGACCGGCTAAAGGTGGAGGGGCGGACCGTCCGTGTTTTGGAGCATCCAGAACACGGAACGCGGAACGCAGAATGAATTTGCTTTTCTTACCCTTTTTTGCTACAATGTAACTGTGCGATATGACTGACGGTAAGTGGAAATGACCACGGGGAGTATCGCGTAATACAAGGCCGACCGTCTGGGCGCACCAATTCACAGAACTGGTGCGCCCTTTTTTTACAACAAAGGAGGAATACTGTGAAGACACATGATCTGAAGGAGATCCTTTCCAACCATCCCTATCCTGGCCGCGGCATCGTCCTGGGCCGCACCGCCGACAACAGCAAGGCCGCCATCGCCTATTTCATTATGGGCCGCAGTGAGAACAGCCGCAACCGGGTTTTTGAGGAAACCGAGGACGGCATCCGCACCAAGGCATTTGACGAGAGCAAGATGGTGGACCCCTCTCTCATTATCTACCATCCTGTGAGGGTGGTAAACGGGGCCACCGTAGTCACTAACGGGGACCAGACCGACACCATCCAGCGGTTCCTTCTGGATGGCAAGAGCTATATCGAGGCCCTTCGCACCCGCTGCTTTGAGCCCGATCCCCCCAACTACACCCCCCGCATCTCTGGTGTGGTGGAGGCCGACGGCAGTTATCAGCTATCCATCCTGAAGTCGGCTGACGGTGATCCCAGCTGCAACCACCGCTACTTCTATGAGTACGACGCCCCTGTGGCCGGCACCGGCCACTTCATCCACACCTATCAGGAGAACCTGGACCCTCTGCCCTCCTTCGAGGGCGAGCCCCGGAAGGTGGCCATCGAGGCCCCGGACGCTCAGACCTGGGCGGAAGAGCTCTGGGCCAACCTGAACCACGACAATAAAGTATCCCTGTTCGTCCAGTACATCGACCTGGCCAGCGGCGCCAGGGAGACCGTCATCATCAACAAGCATGGCTGAACACCGCCAGAAAGGAAGTACGCTCACATGAATGAACTGGAACTGAAATACGGCTGCAACCCCAACCAGAAGCCCGCCCGCATCTTTATGGAGCAGGGCGATCTGCCCCTCAAGGTGCTCAATGGCAAGCCGGGCTATATCAACTTTATGGATGCTCTCAACTCCTGGCAGTTGGTGAAGGCTCTGAAGAAGGCCACCGGCCTGCCCGCCGCCGCCTCCTTCAAGCACGTCTCTCCCGCCGGAGCCGCCCTGGGCCTGCCCCTGTCCGATACCGAGCGGCACATCTATTTCGCTCCAG
This sequence comes from Muriventricola aceti, assembly GCF_025567565.1. Classification (NCBI taxonomy): domain Bacteria; kingdom Bacillati; phylum Bacillota; class Clostridia; order Eubacteriales; family Oscillospiraceae; genus Muriventricola; species Muriventricola aceti. The sequence continues at coordinate 118,704 of NZ_JAOQKF010000005.1, forward strand.
AAGGAGACCTGTCCCCTATCGCCTGCGCCTATATCCGGGCCCGAGGTGCCGACCGGCTGTGCTCCTTCGGGGACTGGGCCGCCCTGTCTGATGTGTGTGACGGAGACACCGCCCGCTTCCTGGCCGCCGAGGTGTCCGACGGCGTCATCGCCCCCGGCTATACTGATGAAGCCCTGGAGATCCTGAAAATGAAACGCAAGGGCAGCTATAATGTGGTTCAGATCGACCCGGAGTACCAGCCCGCCCCTATTGAGCGCCGCAACATTTTCGGTATCACCTTTGAGCAGGGCTATAACGACCTGGATATCAGCGAGGAGATGCTCTCTAACCTGGTCACCGCAAACAAGGAGCTGTCCCAGCAGGCCAAAAACGATATGCTCCTGTCCCTCATCACTTTGAAGTACACCCAGTCCAACTCCGTGTGCTATGTCAAGGATGGCATGACCATCGGTGTAGGTGCCGGCCAGCAGAGCCGCATCCACTGCACCCGTCTGGCGGGCAACAAGGCGGATATCTGGTGGCTGCGTCAGCACCCCAAGGTTTTGGGGCTGCAGTTCGTAGACCACATCCGCCGCCCTGACCGGGATAACGCCATCGACATCTATATCTCCGACGAGCACGACGACGTGCTGGCCGAAGGCGTGTGGCAGAACACCTTCAAAGTGAAGCCCGATGTGTTGACAGAGCAGGAAAAGAAAGATTGGATCGCCCAGATGTCCGGCGTCACCGTGGGCTCCGACGCCTTCTTCCCCTTCGGGGACAACGTGGAGCGGGCCAGGAAGTCCGGCGTGCAGTACATTGCCCAGCCCGGCGGTTCCATCCGGGACGATCAGGTCATCGCCACGGCGGACAAGTACGGCATGGTCATGGCATTTACCGGAATCAGACTGTTCCACCATTAAGCACTTTCAGTGGGGGCTTTGCCCCTCTGGATACGGCGGCGGTTCTTAAGGGGTCCGCCGCCGATACCCCCCTTGCCTTTTCAATGAAAAAGATGCTTTTTACCGCCACACGGCCAGGGGGCATAGTGTCCTGCGGCAAAATAAATTCGCCTTCGGGCAGCATTAATATCCTTTCTGCCTTTGGTAGAAACTCCGCTAAACTGGATGGTCTATGGCCGCCCGTATGAAAGGAGCATATTATGAAAGTTTTAGTCGTCGGCGGAGGCGGGCGTGAGCACGCCATCTGCTGGAAGCTGGCCCAGAGCCCTAGGGTCACGGAGTTATACTGCGCCCCCGGCAACGGTGGCATCGCCCAGGTGGCCAAGTGTGTCCCCATCAAAGCCACCGATGTGGAGGGCATGGTCCAATGGGCCAGGGAGAACGCCATGGACTTTGTCATGGTGGCCCCGGATGACCCCCTGGCCCTGGGTATGGTAGACGCCCTGGAGGCGGCGGGCATCCGCGCCTTTGGCCCCCGTGCCAACGCCGCCATCATCGAGGCCAGCAAGGCCTTTTCCAAAGGGCTAATGAAGAAGTACCACATCCCCACCGCCAAATATGAGACCTTTACCGACTTAGACAACGCCCTGTCCTATATTCGGGCGCAGGGGGCTCCCATCGTAGTCAAGGCCGACGGCCTGGCTCTGGGCAAGGGGGTAGTGGTGGCCGCCACTGTGGAGGAGGCCGAGGCCGCCGTCCGAGACATGATGGAGGGCAGAAAGTTCGGTGACTCCGGCTCCACTGTGGTCATCGAGGAGTGTATGGTAGGCCCTGAGGTGACTGTGCTGGCCTTCTGTGACGGGGAGCACCTGGTCCCCATGCTGTCCAGCCAGGACCACAAACGGGCCTATGACGGAAACCAGGGACCCAACACCGGGGGCATGGGCGCCTTCTGTCCCTCTCCCAAGTACACCCCGGAGATTGCGAAGGAGTGCATGGACAAGATTTTTCTGCCCACTGTGGCTGCTATGAAGGCGGAAGGGCGTCCCTTTAAGGGGGTCATCTACTTCGGCCTAATGCTCACCAAGGACGGCCCCAGAGTGGTAGAGTACAATGCCCGGTTTGGAGACCCGGAGACCCAGCCCATCCTGTCCATGCTGGACAGCGACCTGCTGGACATCTTCGAGGCCTGTGTGGACGGCACCCTGGACCGGTGCGAAATCAAATGGAAGAAGGGCGCCGCCTGCTGTCTGGTGCTGGCCTCCGGAGGCTACCCGGTGAAATACCAGAGCGGTTACCCTATCTCCGGGCTGGATGAGGCGGGCAGGCTGGCCACCGTATTCCACGCCGGCACAAAGATTGGCAAGGACGGCTCGATCCTCACCGCGGGCGGCCGTGTACTGGGGGTCACCACCACCGGGTCCAATCTGGAGGAGGCCATCTCTAGGGCCTATGAGGCGGTCAAGCCCGTCTCCTTCCAGGATATGCACTTCCGCACCGATATCGGGAAGGTATGAACAAGAAAGAATTGGAGGGCGTAGTATTTGACGCCGACGGCACCCTCTTTGACACCGAGCGTCTGGGTTACTGGGCCTGGGAGGAAGCCGGCCGGCAGATGGGTTGCCCTCAGGCGGCAGACTGCTATCCAGAGGTAGTGGGCCGGGGCCGCGGGGATGTGCTGGCCCTTCTGCCCCGGCTCTTGGGGCCCGACTTTCCTCACGAGCCCTTTATGGAGCTCCGCTCCCGGTTAGCCACCGAGCGGATGGAGCGGGAGGGCGTCCCGGTCAAGGAGGGCGCCCGTGAGGTTCTGGAGTTTCTTCAGTCAAGGCAGATGCCCCTGGCGCTGGCAACCTCCACCTATTACGACCGGACCATATACCGGTTGGAGCACTCCGGTCTGGGCCGATACTTCCAGGCCGTTGTGACCGGGGACCAGGTATCCAAGAGCAAGCCGGACCCGGAGATCTATCGGGCGGCCTGCCAGAGGCTGGGCGTCTCTCCGGCCAAGGCGGTTGCTGTTGAGGACTCCCCCAACGGTATCCGCTCCGCCCTCAGTGCGGGGATGACCGCTGTGATGATACCAGACCTGATCCCCTCTTCCCCTGAGTTGGATTCGCTGATCTGGAAAAAATTTGATGATCTGTCCAGCCTACTACACTATTTACAGCGAGAACTGTAAAAAAAACACCCTTCTGTCCTGGTCGCTCCAGGGCAGAAGGGGTATGTGTCATAGTTGGAAAGATAAGCAGTATGTTTCTCTCCGGATAGAAATATTTTGAAAAGGTGTACCTTTACAAATTTTTGCTCCACACCTTTCCAGTTCCTAAATATATCACAAGGCACCTGATTGGGCAAGTTTTTTTCAACATTTTTCCATTTTCATCCCCTTTATAAAAGCACACCTTTTTAATTTTAAATCAGAGGATATTGAAAGGACTGTAAAACATGAAAAAACTTATCTCTATCGCGGCGGCACTGGCGCTCTCCCTCACTCTGGCCGCCTGTGGCACAGGCGGCACTCCCTCCACTGGCGGGACCGCTGACAGCAGCGGCAACGTACACGCGGAAGACGGCTATGGCGAGGGACGGATCGCGGACACTGTACACACTTATTTCTTTGATTATACGGTCAACAGCGCCCACATGGCCAAGGAGTACGAGGGATATCTCCCCGCTGAAGGCAATGAGCTTTTGGTGGCTGAGGTGACTGTAAAAAATACCAGCACCTCCAGCATTGAAATGTATGATACCGACTTCCAGGTCCAGTGGAACAGCGATGACGAGAACGCCTTCTGCTATCCCATCACTACTGACCCGGAGACGTTTGAGGAGTTGCCTCCTCTGACTGACGAGCAGCTTCCCGGTACTTACCCTCTGTCGGTGGACGAGGAAGTGACCGGCCTGCTGGTATACGAGGTACCCGCCGGCAACCGGGATTTTTCCATCTCCTATTTGGAGCAGTTTGACGACAACTCTGAGGGCGATACCTTCTTCGTGTTCTTCACAGCGGAAGACCAATAAGTGATATATAAAGAGCCTGTGTCCCGTGGGACACAGGCTCTTTTTGTTGTGGCAAGGATGTGCCGGGGATCTTTATTCCTCGTACATCTTCTGCAGACGGGTCAGCTTCTCGTAGCGCTTCTTGGCGGTCTCCTCGTTCAGGGCGAAGAGCTCCTTGGCGCGGTCGGGGAAGGACCGGGTCAGGCTGGAGTAGCGGGCCTCGTTCATCAGGAACTCCTGATAGCCGCCGGCGGGCGCCTTGCTGTCCAGGGTAAAGGGATTCTTGCCCTCCGCCTTGGCAGCGGGGTTGAAGCGGAACAGGTTCCAGTAGCCGCACTCCACAGCCTTCTTCATCTCAGCCTGGCAGTTGGTCATACCGCCCTTGATAGAGTGCATCTCACAGGGGGCATAGCCGATGATGAGGGAGGGGCCGTGATAGGCCTCGGCCTCGGCAATGGCCTTCAGGGTCTGGTTGGGGTTGGCACCCATGGCCACCTGGGCCACATAAACGTAGCCGTAGGTCATGGCGATCTCAGCCAGGCTCTTCTTGGCCACGGTCTTACCGGCGGCGGCAAACTGGGCCACCTGGCCGATGTTAGAGGCCTTGGACGCCTGTCCGCCGGTGTTGGAGTACACCTCGGTGTCAAAGACGAAGATATTGACATCCTCGCCGGAGGCCAGGACGTGGTCCACGCCGCCGAAGCCGATGTCGTAAGCCCAGCCGTCGCCGCCGAAGATCCAGACGGACTTCTTGGCCAGGTAATCCTTCTCCTGGAGGATCTCCGCCACCAGCTTGCAGGCGTCGCACTGACACAGCTTCTCACCCTTGGCCTGCAGCTCCTTGCCAAACGCCTGGATCTCAGGGTTGGAGTTAGCCAGCAGCTCGTCCACGGTGCACAGGCTGGCCTCCAGAGCGGCCACATAGGCCTTGGCAGCCTCGCCGTTAGCGGTGCCGTCCTCCATGGTATCCAGCCACTTCTGGGCGGCCTCCTTCAGTTCGGGACGGGCCCACTCCACCGCGATCAGAGCCTCGGTCTTAGCGGCCAGCCGGTTGCGGATGGCCTTCTGACCCAGATACATACCCAGGCCATGCTCGGCGTTGTCCTCAAACAGAGAGTTGGCCCAGGCGGGACCCTTGCCCTCAGCGGTAGTGGCATAGGGAGAGGTAGCGGCGGGGCCGCCCCAGATGGAGGAACAGCCGGTGGCGTTGGAGATATACATCCGGTCGCCGAACAGCTGGGTGATCAGGCGGGCATAGGCGGTCTCGGCGCAGCCGGCGCAGGAGCCGGAGAACTCCAGCAGAGGCTTCTTGAACTGGGAGCCCTTAACAGTCAGGTCAGCCACATCCTCCTTGACGGAAACATTGGCCACCATGTAGTTGAAGGCGTCCTGCTGGGGCAGCTCCTCCTCCTGGCCCACCATGGTCAGGGCGCTGGTGGGACAGATGTTGGCGCACACGCCGCAGCCCATACAATCCAGGGGGCTGATGGCGATGGAGAACTTGTACTGACCCTTGCCCTTGCCGGCCTTCACGTCCACGATCTTGGCGGAAGCGGGAGCCTTGGCGGCCTCCTCCTCAGTCAGGGCAAAGGGACGGATAGTGGCGTGGGGGCAGACATAGGAGCACTGGTTACACTGGATACACTTAGAGGAGTCCCAGGTGGGCACGGAGACGGCCACGCCGCGCTTCTCGTAGGCGGCGGCGCCCAGCTCGAAGGTGCCATCCGCATGGGGCACGAAGGCGGAAACAGGCAGGCTGTCGCCATCCATGCGGTCCACGGGGTCCAGAATGCTGTTGACCATGTCCACCAGCTTGGCGGGGCCAGTGTGCTTGCTGACCTTGACCTCGTCCTTGGCGTTCTTCCAGTCGGCGGGCACATCGTACTTCTTGAAAGCAGTGGCGCCCAGGTCGATGGCCTTGTGGTTCATGTCCACGATATCCTGGCCTTTCTTCAGGTAGGACTTGGTGGCGGCATCCTTCATATACTGGATGGCCTCCTCCTGGGGCATGACCTTGGCCAGAGTAAAGAAGGCGGACTGGAGAATGGTATTGGTACGCTTGCCCATGCCGATCTGCTGGGCCAGGTCGATGGCGTTGATGGTATACAGCTGGATATCGTTCTCGGCAATATACCGCTTGGCCTCGGCAGACAGGTGGTGGGCCAGCTCCTCGTCAGACCACTGGCAGTTGATCATAAACACGCCGCCGGGCTTGACGTCACGGACCATGGGGAAGTCCTTGGTCACATAGGAGGGGTTGTGGCAGGCCACAAAGTCGGCCTTATTGATATAGTAGGGGGAGCGGATGGGCTTATCGCCGAAGCGCAGGTGGCTGATGGTCACACCACCGGTCTTCTTGGAGTCATACTGGAAATAAGCCTGCACGTACTTGTCGGTGTGGTCGCCGATGATCTTGATGGAGTTCTTGTTGGCGCCCACAGTGCCGTCGCCGCCCAGACCCCAGAACTTGCACTCGATGGTGCCTTCCGCGGCGGTGTTGGGCGCCTTGTGCTCCTCCAGGGAGCTGCCGGTCACGTCGTCCACGATGCCCATAGTGAAGTGGTCCTTGGGCTTGTCCTGAGCCAGGTTCTCATACACAGCAAAGACGCTCTTGGGCGGGGTGTCCTTGGAGCCCAAGCCGTAGCGGCCGCCCACGACCACCTTATCGGTGATGCCGGCGCCAGCCAGAGCGGTAATGACATCCAGGTACAGGGGATCGCCCAGGGCTCCGGGCTCCTTGGTGCGGTCCAGAACAGCGATCTTCTTGGCGGTGGCGGGAATGGCGGCGATCAGCTTGTCCGCCTTGAAGGGGCGGTACAGACGGACCTTGATCAGGCCAACCTTCTCACCGTGGGCATTCAGGTAGTCAATGACCTCCTCCGCCACGTCGCAGATGGAGCCCATGGCGATGATGACCCGGTCGGCATCGGGAGCGCCATAGTAGTTGAATAGCTGGTAGTTGGTGCCCAGCTTGGCGTTGATCTTGCCCATGTACTCCTCAACGATCTCAGGAAGAGCGTCATAGTACTTGTTGCAGGCCTCGCGGTGCTGGAAGAAGATATCGCCGTTCTCGTGGGAGCCGCGCATGGTGGGATGCTCAGGGTTCAGCGCACGCTTGCGGAAGTCAGCCACGGCGTCCATGTCCACCATCTCAGCCAGGTCAGCATAGTCCCAGATGGCAACCTTCTGGATCTCGTGGGAAGTACGGAAGCCGTCGAAGAAGTTGATAAAGGGGACGCGGCCCTTGATGGCGGACAGGTGGGCCACAGGAGCCAGGTCCATGACCTCCTGCACGTTGCCCTCAGCCAGCATGGCGAAGCCGGTCTGGCGGCAGGCCATAACGTCGGAGTGGTCGCCAAAGATATTCAGGGACTGAGCGGCCACGGTACGGGCGGATACATGGAACACCGCGGGCAGCAGCTCGCCGGCGATCTTGTACATATTGGGGATCATCAGCAGCAGGCCCTGGGAGGCGGTGTAGGTGGTAGTCAGGGCGCCCGCGTTCAGAGAGCCGTGGACAGTACCGGCGGCACCAGCCTCAGACTGCATCTCGATCACCTTGACAGTGGTGCCAAAGATGTTCTTCTGGCCCTGGGCCGCCCACTGATCCACATAGTCGGCCATAGGACTGGACGGGGTAATGGGGTAGATGCCGGCCACTTCGGTGAAGGCGTAGCTGACATATGCCGCAGCATTGTTGCCGTCCATGGTTTTGAATTTTCTTGCCATGAGAGTTCCCTACTTTCTTCATATTTTGGCGGACGGGCGGGGAACGCTCGTCCATGTTCCAGACATTTCTGCCCTAAGCATGCCAATGCCCCGCCCTGTAAAACGCCTATGATAGTTATAGGTGTTTTCTTATGGGAGCACATGACAGTGCCGCCCCCCGGCAGTAGGGGAGCGGAGCAGTATTCTTGACCGCTCCTAGTTTATCATTTTTTCCCCCGTTTGTAAATCCAATGGATGAAATTTTTCTTGCTTTTTTCCTCAACATATATAGAAAAAGCTATACCTTCCATTGAAATTTTTGGGAGAAACAAGTAAAATAGAAATCAAGCAACCCATCCGGGCCTTCGGTCCGGCAACAGGAGGTTTTCCCATGGTCTTCACCATCCGTTCCCTGGGGCTCCATGGAGTGTCCGGCTATTCTGTTTCCGCCGAATGTGATCTGTCCAGCGGACTGCCCGCCTTCAATGTGGTGGGCCTCCCCGACGCTGCTGTCAACGAGGCCAGAGACCGGGTAAGGGCGGCCATCAAAAACTGCGGCTTCACCTTCCCGGTGAGCCGCATCACCGTCAATCTGGCGCCCGCCCATGTGAAAAAGTCCGGCACTCTCTACGACCTCCCCATTTTGGTGGGAATCCTGTGCGCCGGCGGCCAACTGAAGCTGCGCGACCGGGACTGCGCCTTTGTGGGGGAGCTCTCCCTTTCAGGGGAGCTGCGGCCCTGCGCTGGGATGCTGCCTATGGCCCTACAGGCCAAGCGTGAGGGCATCCGCGCCCTCTTCGTCCCAGAGGATAACGCTGCCGAGGCCACTCTGGCCGATGGTCCCGCCGTCTACCCTGTACGGGATGTGGCCCAGCTGGTACGCCACCTGTCCGGCGAGGAAGCCATCATCCCCGCGCCCCCGTGGTCCCCCTCCCCGGAATCCGACTGCTGCCCCGACTTCTCCGAGGTGAAGGGGCAGGACCTGGTAAAGCGGGCTCTGGAGATTGCCGCTGCCGGGGGACACAATGTACTCATGTCCGGCCCACCAGGCTCCGGCAAGTCCATGCTGGCCCGCCGACTGCCTTCTATTCTGCCTGCCATGTCCCGGCAGGAAGCGCTGGAGACCACTGAGATTCACTCGGTAATGGGCCTGACCTCCAGAGAGCGGCCCCTGATCGATATCAGACCCTTCCGCTCCCCTCACCACACCGTATCCCCTATGGGAATGGCGGGGGGCGGCTCCAATCCCCGGCCAGGTGAAATTTCTCTTGCACACAACGGCGTGCTTTTTTTGGACGAGCTGCCCGAGTTCCCCAAGGAGGTGCTGGAGGTGCTGCGCCAGCCCCTGGAGGACGGCCAGGTCCAGATCTCCCGGGCCTCCGGCACAGTCACCTATCCCAGCCGGTTCATGCTGGTATGCGCCATGAACCCCTGCAAATGCGGCTGGTACGGCCACCCCTCCGGCCGATGCCGGTGTACGGAGCACGAGGTAAAAAAGTATCTCTCCCGCCTGTCCGGCCCCCTGCTGGACCGTATCGACCTCTTTGTTCAGGTGGATGCCCTGAATTTTGAGGAGCTGTCCCAGCGGGAGCAGGCAGAGCCATCCTCCGCGATCAAGGCCCGGGTGGACCGGGCCAGAGCGGTACAGACCCGCCGAAGCGGCTCCCCCTGCAATTCCCAGCTGGGCCGGGTGGAGCTGGACCGCTTCTGTGCCCTGGATGAAGACTGCCAAAAGCTGATGCGGGGAGCCTTCGACCGCCTTGGGCTCACCGCCCGGAGCTATGACCGAATCCTGCGGGTGGCCCGGACCATCGCCGATCTGGAGAGAAGCGAGACCATCCAGCCCCCACACTTGGCCGAGGCCCTGCAGTTCCGCCCACCGGAGTACCTGCGGCGGTGAGGTAAAACCAGGGCGTTCCCCCGATTACTTGGAAATTTATGGAGGAATATACCATGAAATTAAAAAATCCCATGCTGGTGGTCAGGGACATTGATCAGTCTGTGGAATTTTATAACAGGGTGTTTGGGCTCCATGTAATTATGGATTTTGGCGCGAATAAGACCTTAACAGGCGGTCTGGCCCTCCAGACCGCGGAGACCTATCAGGAATTTATCGGAGACAGGGCCATCTCCTTCGGCGGCAACAACTTCGAGCTCTACTTTGAAGAAGATGATTTTGACCAGTTTGCTGACCGGCTCAAGGGGTTCCAGGTGGACTATGTACACCCCGTCAAGGAGCATAGGTGGGGACAGCGCGTGGTCCGCTTCTATGACCCTGACCGGCATATCATTGAGGTCGGGGAAAATATGAAGGCGGTCTGCAGGCGCTTTCTGGCCAGTGGGATGACGCCAGACCAGGTCGCTGTCCGAATGGACGTACCTATGAAATTCGTAAATGCCTGCCTGCGGTGATCCTACATACCGATGCTCCCCCTTGTCCCCCGGAAAAAAATCTGCTATGATGGTTTAATCACCAGTGTTCAACAGGAAAGGAACCGACCAAATATGAATGAAATGATTTTGCTCAAGCTGGGCGAGCTGGTCCTAAAGGGCCTGAACCGCCGCAGCTTTGAGGATAAGCTCCAGGCCAATATCCACCGCCGCTTAAACGGCCTGGGCCAGTTCCGGGTATATACCCGCCAGTCCACCACCTATGTGGAGCCTATGAATGCGGACTGCGACATGGACGGGGCCTGGGAGGCCATGAAAAAAGTCTTTGGAGTCGTGGGGCTGTCCCGGGCCCGCTCCTGTGAGAAGGACAAGGACGCCATCCTGGCCGCCTGCCGGGAGTATCTGGACAGCCAGCTTCACTCCGCCAAAACCTTTAAGGTAGAGACCAAGCGGGCGGACAAGACCTTTCCCATGACCTCTATCCAGGTAAGCCAGTATGTGGGCGGTGAGCTCCATGAGGCCTATGACAATCTGGAAGTGGACGTCCATCACCCGGAGCTGACCGTCTATGTGGAGATTCGGGACTACGCCGCCTTCGTCCACGCCGACCCGGAGCCAGGCGCGGGCGGCCTGCCGGTAGGCATCAACGGCAGAGCGGTATCCCTGCTGTCCGGCGGCATTGACTCGCCAGTGGCCTCCTGGATGGTTGCCAAGCGGGGCGTCGCACTGGAGATGGTCCACTTCTTCTCCTACCCCTATACCTCCCCGGAGGCCAAGGAGAAGGTGCTGGAGCTGGCCCGGCTGCTCACTCCCTGGTGCGGGCGGCTCACGGTCCATGTGGTCCCCTTCACCGCCATCCAGGAGGAGCTGCGCCGCTCCTGCCCGGAGGAGCTGTTCACCATCATCATGCGCCGGTTCATGATGCGCATCTCCCAGGAGGTGGCCAAACGGTGCGGCGCCAAGGCCCTGGTCACTGGTGAGTGTCTGGGCCAGGTGGCCAGCCAGACCATGGAGGCGATGAACGTCACGGGGGCTGTGGCCGCCCTGCCTGTTCTGCGGCCAGTCGTGGGGCTGGACAAGGAGGAGATTGTCCAGATCGCCCGGAAGATCGGCACCTTTGAGACCTCCATCCTGCCCTACGAGGACTGCTGCACCGTTTTTACTCCCCGGCACCCCCGGCTCCGCCCCATTCTCACCGAGGTGGAGGCGGCGGAGGAAAAGCTGGACGTCGACGCCATGGTCCAGGCGGCGGTGGAGGGCATTGAGCGCGTCCAAGTCTGATGGAAAGAGGGAAAGGAGCACGGTCAGCCATGACGATCCGACTTGCTGTCCCTGGAGATGCTCTGGCTCTGTTGGAGATTTACCGTCAGTATATTCAGACCCCCATTACCTTTGAATATGAGCTGCCCACCTTGGAGGAATTTACCCGGCGCATTTCCGATGCGTTGAAACAATACCCCTATCTGGTGCTGGAGGACCAGGGCAGGCTGTTGGGCTACACCTACGCCCATCCAGAGCGTGAGTGGAAGGCCTATCAGTGGAACGCGGAGCTGTCCATCTATTTGGCCCCTGCCGCTGCTGGAAAGGGCTATGGCAGACGGCTGTACCAAGCTCTGCTGGACCTTTTGTCCCTTCAGGGCGTCCGTACCGTATACGGGGTTGTGACCTCTCCGAACCCGGCCAGCGAGGCCCTCCAAAAATCCCTGGGCTTCCGGTTGATTGGCGTACATAAAAATACCGGCTACAAGGCTGGTCAGTGGCGAGACGTGCTGTGGTTTGAGAAGAGTCTGGCTCCCTACGACGCGGACCCCCAGCCTGTCCTCCCTTTCTGCCAGCTTGACCAGCAGCAGGTAGATCGGGTGCTGGCCGCTTACGGTCACGAGGATCCACCGGCATAGCCGGTGGATCTTTTTGTATACAAAAAGGCAGGACCGCTTCAGCGGTCCTGCCTTTTAACGTAAAATTGCTTACTTCAGATTGAAGAAGGCCTTCATGCCGGGGTACTCGGCGATGTCGCCCAGCACCCAATGTGCGCCCGGCGCACATTGGGGACCCGAAGGCTTAAAATGCTCGGCGGAAATGAATTCCGCCTGCGCCAAGGTTTTCGCCTTTGCGAAAACGCTTGTACGCGCTGCGCGCGCCCCATCTGCGATGGGGCCCCGAGGAGCTGGGCGACGGGAAAAGCAAAGCCGCCCGTTGGGCGGCTTTGCTCGGAAGCTTGGAAGCTTACTTCAGATTGAAGAAGGCCTTCATGCCGGGGTACTCGGCGATGTCGCCCAGCTCCTCCTCAATGCGCAGGAGCTGGTTGTACTTGGCCACGCGGTCGGTGCGGCTGGGGGCGCCGGTCTTGATCTGGCCGGCGTTGAGGGCCACGGCGATGTCGGCGATAGTGGCGTCCTCGGTCTCGCCGGAGCGGTGGGACACGATGGCGGTGTAGCCGGCCCGGTTGGCCATCTGGATGGCATCCAAAGTCTCGGTCAGGGTGCCGATCTGGTTGACCTTGATGAGGATGGCGTTGCCCACCTTCTTCTCAATGCCGGTGGACAGGCGCTCCACGTTGGTGACGAACAGGTCGTCGCCCACCAGCTGGACCCGGTCGCCGATGGCCTTGGTGAGCATGGCCCAGCCCTCCCAGTCTGTCTCGGCCATACCGTCCTCCAGGGAAATAATGGGGTAGGTGTCGGCAAACTTCTTCCACATATTGACCAGCTGCTGCTGGGTCAGCTTCTTGCCGGACTTGGGCTGGACATAGCACTTCTGCTCCTCGTCCCACCACTCGGAGGAGGCAGCGTCGATGGCGATCTTGAAGTCCTCGCCGGGCTTGTAGCCAGCCTTCTCAATGGCGGCCACAATGACCTTCAGGGCGTCCTCATCCTTCTTCAGATTGGGGGCGTAGCCGCCCTCGTCGCCCACGCCGGCAGCGGGGGTGCCATTCTCCTTCAGAACGGTCTTCAGGGTGTGGAACACCTCGGCACAGCGGCGGAGGGCCTCACGGAAAGAGGGGGCGGAGACGGGCATAATCATGAACTCCTGGATCTCCACGTTGTTGGTGGCGTGGGCGCCGCCGTTCAAAATGTTCATCATGGGGACAGGAAGCTGTTTAGCGTTCACTCCACCAATATAGTTATACAGGCTGGTGCCCAGGCTCTCAGCGGCGGCCTTGGCGCAGGCCAGGGAGGCGCCAAGAATGGCGTTTGCGCCCAAGCGGCTCTTGTTGGGGGTGCCGTCCAGGTCGATGAGCATTTTGTCGATAGCCACCTGGTCCAGCACGTTGGTGCCAATCAGGGCCTCGGCAATCTCAGTATTCACGTTCTTCACAGCGTTCTCCACGCCCTTGCCCATGTAGCGGCCCTTGTCGCCGTCACGGAGCTCACAGGCCTCATAGATGCCGGTAGATGCGCCGGAGGGCACGGCGGCACGGCCCATAGTGCCGTCCTCCAGATACACCTCTACCTCAACAGTGGGGTTACCGCGGCTGTCCAGGATCTCGCGGCCGACTACGTCCACAATTTCGATCATCTGCTTCATATGATTTTATCTCCTTTCATTTTTCCGGCGGCACGCCGGGCGGTACAGGCCGCCCCTGCTATTGAACGCCGCCGGTATCCGTAGGGGCGGCCTGTGGCCGCCCGAATACGCTCAGGTCACAATCAGGGTTTCCCCATCCATCTCTGCTGGCTTTTCCAGCTTTCCCAAACGGGCAGGCCCGTTTGGGGGCCCTTTGATTTTGAGTCCTCGGGGCAAATAAATTGCCCCTCCGGAAATTCCTCGCTCCGCTCAGAATTTAACCGGCCTGGAAAAGCCCCTTTGACTTGGAACTTCAACTTCCCCGGGATCAGGTCACAATCAGGGTCTCCCCATCCATCTCTGCTGGCTTTTCCAGGCCCATGAGGTCCAGCATAGTGGGGGCGATATCGGCCAGCCGTCCATCCCGCAGCCGCACGTTGGCACCCACGATATAGAAGGGCACGGGGTTAGTGGTGTGGGCAGTGAAGGGCTCACCATCTGTATCCACCATCCGTTCCGCGTTTCCGTGGTCGGCGGTGATTAGGGAAATGCCCCCCATTTTAGAGGTAGCCTCCACCACCTTAGCCACACATTCATCCACCGTAGTCACCGCTTTGCAGGCGGCCTCATAAATCCCGGTGTGGCCCACCATGTCGCAGTTGGCGAAGTTGAGGATGATGACGTCATAGGCTCCGCTTAGGATTCGGCGCACCGCCTCCTCCATCACCTCGTAGGCGGACATCTCCGGCTTCAGGTCATAGGTGGCTACCTTGGGAGAGGCGATGAGCACCCGGTCCTCCCCTGGGAATACCTGCTCCACACCTCCATTGAAGAAGAAGGTGACATGGGCGTACTTCTCCGTCTCCGCGATGCGCAGCTGGGTCAGTCCCAGCTTTGAGATATACTCTCCAAAAATATTCTCCAGCTTCTGGCGGGGATAGGCCACTGTGACATTGGGCATGGTGGCGTCATACTCGGTGGTACAGACGAAGTGGACCGGTACAAAGCCGGTCGTACGCTGGACATCTGTAAAGTCCTCGTCCACCATAGTGCGGGTGATCTCCCTGGCCCGGTCAGGGCGGAAATTGAAAAAGATCACCGAATCATTGTCCTGGAACTGGGCCCCCTTGGCGCAAACCACGGGCTCCATGAACTCATCTGTGACGCCGGCGTCATAGGACTTTTGAACCGCAGCCGCGGGGTCGGGCTCATAGGGAGCCTGCCCGCAGACCATGGCGTCATAGGCCCGCTGGAGCCGATCCCATCGCTTATCCCGGTCCATGGCGTAGTACCGGCCCATCACCGTGGCGATCTGTCCCACGCCCAGCTGCTGGAGCTTGGCCTGGAGCTGCTCGACAAAGTGCTTGCCGGAGGTGGGAGGCACGTCCCGTCCGTCCAGAAAACAGTGGACATAGACCTTTTCAATTCCCTGCTCCTTGGCCATCTGGAGCAGGGCAAAAAGATGGGTGATGTGGCTGTGGACACCGCCGTCAGACAGCAGGCCCATCAGGTGCAGGGCAGAACCCCATTCCCGGCAGTTCTCCATCGCCTCTGTATAGGCGGTGTTTTTAAAAAATTCGCCGCTCTGAATATCACGGCTGATGTGGGGCAGGTCCTGGAACACCACCCGGCCCGCGCCGATGTTGGTATGTCCCACCTCACTGTTGCCCATCTGCCCCTCAGGCAGACCTACATCCAGCCCGGAGGCAGACAGACGGCAGCCGGGGCACTCGGCAAAAATACGGTCCAGATTAGGGGTAGGGGCATTGGCTATGGCGTTGCCGGCGGACTGGGCCCCGGTGCCAAAGCCATCCATAATGATAAGAGTCGTAGGTGTTTTCATAACAAACCTTTCTTTTCAGGGTACTCATGGTCACACCGCCTTTGGCGGCCTCCCATTCTGGGGCGGCTTTGCCGCCCGCCTTACACTCACGTTCACGCTGGTCCAGTATGGGCAGCGGCCGCAAGATTACTCCTGATTCGCCGCGTTGATGATCTGCACGAAATCGGCGGGCTTCAGAGAGGCTCCACCGATCAGGCCGCCGTCCACGTCGGGCTGGGCCAGCAGCTCGGCGGCGTTCTTGGCGTTCATAGAGCCGCCGTACTGGATGGTGACGGACCGGGCCACATGGGCGCCATACAGCTTGCGGATGACGGCACGGATCGCCTGGCAGACCTCACCGGCCTGCTCGGCGGTAGCGGTCTTGCCAGTGCCGATGGCCCACA
The DNA here is from genome assembly GCF_025567565.1 of Muriventricola aceti. Taxonomy (NCBI): domain Bacteria; kingdom Bacillati; phylum Bacillota; class Clostridia; order Eubacteriales; family Oscillospiraceae; genus Muriventricola; species Muriventricola aceti. Next base: position 134,417 of record NZ_JAOQKF010000005.1, read on the forward strand.
GGGGCTCGTAGGCGATGACCACATGGCGCATTTTTTCAGCGGGCACATTTGCCAGAGCGCACTTGACCTGATAGGCGATCAGCTCCATGGTGACGCCCAGTTCCCGCTGCTCTAGGCTCTCGCCCACGCAGATGATGGGGGTAAGGCCGGCATTGATGGCGGCGTGGACCTTCTTGTTCACAGTAAAGTCAGTTTCGTTATAATACTGGCGGCGCTCGGAGTGGCCGATGATGACATACTTGGCGCCGGCCTCCTTGATCATCTCGGCGGTGATCTCTCCGGTATAGGCGCCGTGGTCCTCGTAGTGGCAGGTCTCGGCGCCGATGGCGATATGGCAGTCTTTGAACAGACGGACAGCCGCCTGGATGTTGGTGGCGGGGACACAGAGCACCACGTTGCACCACTTGCCCTTGGGCATAATCGGCTTGATCTCCTCAGCAAATGCCTTGGTCTGGGAGAGGGTGTTGTTCATCTTCCAGTTGCCGGCGATGATAGTCTTACGATAACGACGATTCATGGCGATTACTCCTATCTTTTCCTTTTGTATATTTTGTAATAGAGCAAAGCAGCAGAGAGAGGAAAACAAAAGTACAGGCGTCTCCTGTGTCTCTCTGTTTTCCGCCGTTCACGCTCCTGACTTCGCTCTTTGTTCCGCGTCACCCGCGGGCAAGCCGCTTTGGAGGACTCCGCCTCCCTTTTTTATGACAGATCTGGCCTATCGTGGGACGGGACAAAGCCTTACTTGTCCAGCAGGCAGGCCACTCCTGGAAGTTCCTTCCCTTCCATAAACTCCAGGCTGGCGCCGCCGCCGGTGCTGATATGGGTCATCTTGTCGGCATAACCCAGCTGCTGCACTGCGGCCGCGGAGTCGCCGCCACCGATAATGGTAATGGCGCTGGTCTTGGACAGGGCCTCGGCCACCGCCTCGGTTCCCTTAGCGAAAGCGGGGAACTCAAACACGCCCATAGGCCCGTTCCAGATGACGGTGCCCGCGTCAGCCACAGCGTCACAATAGAGCTTGACCGTTTCCGGGCCGATATCCAGTCCCTGCCAGCCGTCCGGGATCGACCCGGCCTTCACCACCTGGGTGTTGGCGTCTGGAGCAAATTTGTCCGCGCACACTGTGTCCACAGGGAGGAGCAGCTTGACACCCTTGTCCTTTGCCTTCTGGACCATCTCCTTGGAGTAGTCCATCCAGTCGGCCTCCAGCAGGGAGTCGCCCACCTTACCGCCCTGGGCGGCGGAGAAGGTGTAGGCCATGCCGCCGCCGATGATGATGGTGTCGGCGATCTCCAGCAGGTTGTTGATGACGCCGATCTTGGAGGACACCTTAGACCCGCCCAGAATAGCCACCAGAGGCCGCTTGGGGTTGGCCAGGGCGCCGCCAATGATCTCCAGCTCCTTCTGGATCAGAAAGCCGGACACGGCGGGCAGATAGTCGGCCACCCCGGCGGTGGAGGCGTGGGCCCGGTGGACGGCGCCAAAGGCGTCGGACACATAGACGTCTGCCAGGGAAGCCATGGCTTTGGCCAGGGCGGGGTCATTCTTGGTCTCCCCCTTCTCAAAGCGGGTGTTCTCTAGCAGCAGCACCTGGCCAGGCTGGAGCGCGGCGGCCTTAGCCTGGGCGTCGGGCCCTACTACGTCCTCCGCCATGAGCACCGGCCTGCCCAGCAGTTCGCTCAGGCGGGCGGCCACCGGCTTCAGAGACAGCTCTGCCAGAGACTTTTTCCACTTCTCCTCTGTCAGAGAGGCGGGGTCTTTCCCCTTCTCAGTCTGCTTCTTCACATAGGAATCAAAGGTAGCCGCCGGCTTACCCATGTGGGAGCAGGCAATCACCGCCGCCCCCTGGTCCAGCAGATACTGGATCGTGGGCAGGGCGGCCCGGATGCGCTTGTCATCGGTGATAACGCCGCTTCCGTCCTTCGCCATCGGCACATTGAAATCACAGCGCAACAGGACCTTTTTCCCCTTGATATCGATGTCCTTCACCGTCTTTTTATTGTAGTTCATCTCTTGGCTCCTTTCTTAAAACAAAAGGGTTATAGAACTTGGGATCTCCCTTTCTCCGCCATCTCGCCTTCGCCCGACAGCCCCGGAAAGTCGAGCTGCCGCAGCGCCTCATAGGTAAGGACGGCCACTGAATTGGCCAGATTTAGGCTTCTGGCATCCGGCCGCATCGGGATGCGGATACACCGGCCCGGGTACTGCCGGCGAAATCCCTCCGGCAGCCCCGCGGTTTCCTTCCCAAAGAACAGCCAGCAATTATCTCGAAAGACTGCCTGGGTATAGTCCCGTGGCGCTTTCGTCGTGGCCAGCCACAAATCCGGGGCAGGATTGACTTCAAAGAAGTGGTCCAACCCCTCATAGACCTGAAGATCCACCATATTCCAGTAATCCAGCCCGGCCCGACGCACGGCTTTTTCACTGATATCAAAACCCAGAGGCTTGATCAGATGGAGGCGGCTGCGGGTAGCGGCGCAGGTCCGTGCGATATTCCCGGTATTCTGCGGGATCTCTGGTTCTACCAGCACGATATTCAGCACAGCAGGACCCCCCTTGATTTCGCGGGTATCATTGTATTCCATTTTATCGGGAATTTCAACTGTAATTTGGTCGAAAAATTGCAAAAAATCAAAAAACAGGGCCATTTTTCATTCTGCCCCCAAAAAGCGGGGATCCTATTTTTTTATTTCTTATTAAACTATTCTTTTCCCGCCCTTGCTCTCATCTTAATGCCCGGCTTTTCTCTTTAATACAGCTCCTATCCTTCTTCTTCCAACCCCATACCCAGTTTTTTCCGCCGCTCACTTAAAAATTTTGGCTCTTTTTTGCTCCTCCTATTCCCCTTTCTTTCAAACTCGTGCTATAATGGTGCCAGGTCTAAAAGATATGGGCATTTTCCACAAATCTATGCTTGCGGGGAGCTCTGCTCCCCAAAAGGAGGCGGCATTTATGAAGCTTATCTGGAACGGGCATTCCTGTTTCACCATTCAATCAGAGGATGGCACCCTGGTACTAGACCCCTATCAGGACGGGTCTGTGCCCGGTCTGAGCCCCCTGTCTCTGACGGCCGACCTGGTGCTGTGCAGCCATGAACACCGGGACCACGGGGCCAGGGAGACGGTAGCGCTCACCGGCCGCACCGCCGCTTTTCAAGTGGATCGGCTGGACGCCTTCCACGACGATTCCCAAGGCAGCCAGCGGGGGAAAAACACCATCCACATCCTCTCCTCCCAGGGACTGCGGGTGGCCCATCTAGGTGATTTGGGCTGCTTCCCCACTCCGGAGCAGATGGACCGGCTGATGGGGCTGGACGCTCTACTCCTCCCTGTGGGGGGCTATTACACCATCGACGCCCAGCAGGCCCATGAACTGGTCCGCGCGTTGAGGCCCCGTGTGGTGGTGCCTATGCATTACCGCTCCGACTCCTTTGGCTTTGATGTCATCGCCCGGCTGGAGGATTTTCTGGCCCTGTGCGACCACGTGGTCCGCTATGATGGCAACACCCTGGAGCTGACCTGTGACACCCCCGCCCAGACCGCTGTGCTGACCTATCAGGCGGGAAAATAGACCGGCTCCCATTCCCCGCATACCATAAACCAATGACTGGAGGTCTTTCCCATGTCTCACACTGTCGAGATCCTTTCCGTAGGCACCGAGCTGCTTCTCGGCAACATCGCCAACACCGACGCCCAGACGCTCTCTCAAGGGTTAAGCGAGCTGGGGCTTAACGTCTACTACCACACAGTAGTGGGCGACAATCCTCAGCGGGCCCGGGAGGCGGTGGCTATCGCCAAGAAGCGGGCGGATATCATCATCACCACCGGCGGGCTGGGCCCCACCTGCGACGACTTGACTAAGAACGTGCTGGCCGAGGCGTTTGGTAAAAAGCTCGTCTTTGACGAGCCCTCTGCGGAGCGCATCCGCTCCTACTTTGCCAAGACGAAACGGCCCATGACGGAGAACAATCTGCAGCAGGCCATGCTGCCAGAGGGCTGCACCGTCCTGGCCAACGACTGGGGGACTGCCCCCGGCTGCGCCTTTCAGGCCGAAGGGGTCCATGTCATCATGCTCCCTGGCCCCCCCAGCGAGTGCCGCCCCATGTTTCAATACCGGGCAAAGCCCTATCTCCAATCCCTGTCCGAGGGCGTCATCGCCTCCCACACGCTGAAGCTGTTTGGCATCGGTGAGTCAGCGATGGAGGCCCAGCTCCGGGATCAGATGAACGCGATGTCCAACCCCACCCTGGCCCCCTACGCCAAGGAGGGGGAGTGCGAGCTCCGGGTCACCGCCAAGGCCCCCACCGACGCCGAGGCACAGGCCCTGCTGAAGCCTACGGTGGAACAGGTGAAGGCCCTCTTCGGCTCTAAGGTCTACGGGGTGGATGTGTCCTCTTTGGAGGAGGTGGTCGAGGGGCTGCTGCGGGAGAAGGGAATGACCATCGGCGTGGCCGAGAGCTGCACCGGCGGGCTGATGGCCAAGCGGCTGACCGATGTGGCTGGAGCCTCCCAAGTCTTTCTGGGTGGCATCGTGTCCTACACCAACCAGGTGAAGGCAGGGATGCTCCATGTGCCCCAGCACCTGTTGGACCAGTTTGGGGCCGTGTCCCCCGAGGTGGCGCTGGCCATGGCAGAGGGGGCCCGGAAGGCCCTGGGGTGCGACATCGCTCTTGCCACCACCGGAGTTGCCGGGCCGGACAAGGACGATTGGGACAACGAGGTGGGCACCATGTTCGTGGCCATCGCCACCCCGGACGGCACCCATGTGCGTCCCTTGAAGCTGGGCAGCCGCCCGGTCCGGGCCCGGCTGCGTACCCAGACCGCCCATCACGCCTTCGATCTGGCCCGGCGGTATCTCACCGGCCTGCCCTATGAGGACGGAGCGGTCTGACAGAAAACGGGACAACAATGGACTGTCGAAAAAGTGGCTATGCCACTTTTTCGACAAATTGGGACGGGGCCTCTGTCTATGACAGAGGCCCCGTTTTCTTTAATCCTTCCGCAGGAAATACCGGACCATGGTCAGCCCCAGCAGGGCTATGATCCCCATATACACATAGAGCAAAAACTGCTCTGCTGTACCGATACCGCCGCCCCAGCTTTCTGTCACCGATCCGTCCCGGTACCGGCCGGTAATGTCATTTCCTTCCCTGTCCAGAAGGCGTATTTCCCGGACATCCAGCCAAAACACCTGATCCTGACCATCCCCGAATTCCCAGCCCAAGTCCCGGATCAATTCTTCCTGGTCATAAAGCCACAGGAAGTCAGGCTCCTCCAGGTCATAGGTCCGGGTGGTGGTCCACCGCTGGATCCCGTCCCAGCTTCCGCCCCAGAATTCCAGCTGGGCGGACAATATCTCCCGGCACCCATACCCGGCAATCATAAACTGTGTCCGGTCCGTCCCCAATCTACCGCAATATACTCCGGCGGTGTAAGGGGAGGGGGAATAGGAGGCGCTGACCGGGCGGTATTTGCCAAATATCCCCCGCTTGAGCAGTACGATCCCATTTACATTATTAGCGTTGTCCGCCTTGAAAAAAATTGCCAGTTGTCCTTCTATTTCCTGCCAGCCGCCCACATGGATCGGCGTTCCCTCCTGGACTCCCTTTGTGTCCCGGCTGTCTGATGGACGGGATACATAATCCTCCACAGCGGCCAGCCGGCCGGCCTCGGTATTGGGATAGTGGAACTCCTGGTCATAGAGCCACCACATACACCACAGGGCCACCACCACTGACAGCGCGGCAGCCAGCAGCCGGGTCCGCTTCACCCGTTTCAGGAACTTCAGCGTCCCCTTTGGCGCTTTCTCCAGCGGCACCTGCGCCCGCATATCCTTCTCCAGCTCCCTGCAATTCTCACAGCCCTCCAGGTGCGCCCGCACCTGAGCGGAAGTTTCCTCCTCCGTCAGTCCCTCCAAATAGGCGGGCAGCAGGTCCCGCACCACACAGCAGTCCAAATTATTGCGACCGTTTTCCACCATATCCACCTCCCATCAGTTTGGCCAGTTCCTCCTTACCCCGGTAAAAGCGCACCCTGGCCCACACCTCGCTCTTTCCCAAAATGTCCCCGATCTCACGGAAGGAGAAATCGCCGGCCAGCCGAAGGTGGATCACCTCCCGTGTATCCCCGTCCAGCCGCTGCATGGCCCGGTACAGTGCCATACGGTCCTCCCTCCGCTCTGTCTCCTCCACTGGATCGTCAGAGGCAGCCAGGGTAGACAGCCGCTCCTCCTCCAGCGGAGCCGTCCTCTTCCGGCGCTCCAGTTCCTTGTACCACAGGCGCTTGGCGATGGCGCACAGCCAGACCTGGGGCGTGCTGTCCCCCCGAAAGGCATCCAGGTTCTTCAGCGCCTGATAGAAGGTCTCTTGGGTCAGTTCCTCCGCGGTATCCTGCTCCCCGGTGATGGAGAACAGATATCGGAACACCTGCCGGGCGTGCTGCTCGTACAGGTCCTCCCCCCTGTGTGCCATGGCCTTCACCTCCCTCTCTCTGACCGTTAGTTCCTTGTCAGGCCCTTTCGTTACAACATTTTACCCGTCTATAAAAAATACTTATTTTTCCATCTATTCGCGCAAAAGGTCGATTCCATCTTGCCTTTTGCCATGTCTATTGCTATAATCTAAAATATAACAATAAAAAACGCAACTGCTTTTTACAAGGTCGTACAGAGCCTCCCTCTGTGCGGCCTTCTATTCCCCAAACCAGTCTGGAAGGATGTGACAGTAAAATGCATCGGCTCGGGACCCGTCCCAAGCGGAGGGGCGATGTGGACATGACGCAGGGAAATGTGGCCCACCATTTAGTCATGTTCGCCCTCCCCCTTCTGGCGGGCAACATCTTTCAGCAATTTTACAACACCGTAGACACATGGGTAGTGGGCAACTTCGTCAGTAATGAGGCCTTCTCCGCCGTTGGTACCGTCACCCCCATCGTCAATATGCTCATCGGCTCCTTTATGGGCCTTGCCAGCGGGGCTGGCGTGGTCATCTCCCAATATTACGGCGCCAAACAGATGGAGCGGGTCAAGCAGGCCGTCCACACCTCCCTTGTCATGACTCTGGTGCTGGGCGTAATCATGACGGCTGCCGGCATCCTGCTCACCCCCTTCCTCCTGGGGCTGATGAAAACGCCCGCGGATGTCTTTCCAGAGGCCACGGCCTACCTCACCATCTATTTCTCAGGGGTGATGGGCCTGATGCTCTACAATATGGGAGCGGGCATCCTCCGGGCGGTGGGTGATTCCAAGCGCCCATTCTATTTTCTGGTGGCGGCGGCCGTGCTCAACATCGGCCTGGACCTACTGCTGGTCATTGTGTTCCATATGGGAGTAGAGGGCGTGGCCTACGCCACCATTATCTCCCAGGGCGTTTCCGCCCTGCTCACTCTGCTGCTCCTGGTCCGCACCAGCTCCTGCGTCAAGCTGGACTGGCGGGCCCTGCGGGCTACCCCCTTCATTTTGAAGCAGATTGCCCGCGTCGGCATCCCCGCTGCCCTGCAGATGGCCATAACCGCCTTTTCCAACGTATTCGTTCAGTCCTATATCAACTTCTTCCAGGCTGACTGCATGTCCGGCTGGACCGCTTATACGAAGATCGATCAGATCATGTTCCTGCCCATGCAGTCCCTGGCCCTGGCCGCCACCACCTTTGTGGGCCAGAATCTGGGCACCGGCCAACTGGACCGGGCCAAGGAGGGCACCCGGACCGCCTTTTGTCTCTCTTTGGGCATCACCGTAGCCCTCTCTGTTGTGACGTTCTGCGCCGCGCCCGCTCTGGTGGCCTTTTTCAACGATAAGCCGGAAGTGGTCTCTTACGGCACCCTCTTCCTGCGGGCCCTGGGTCCCTGCTATGTGCTGTGCTGTGTCAATCAGATCTATGCCGGCGCCCTTCGGGGGGCGGGCAAGAGTCAGGTCCCTATGTACATCATGCTCTTTTCCTTTGTGGTGTTCCGTCAAATCTATCTGTACGTCACAGCGAACTTCATCTCCAACACCGTCCTTCCTATCGCCATGAGTTATCCGGCTGGCTGGCTGATGTGCAGTGTGGTTACTCTGGTCTACTACCACCGGGTAGGTTTGGGCGGCAACCGTCTGGTAGACGACTCCGCCTCCATGCCATCCCGGCCCTAAACCGCCAAAAGGCCCCGGCGCTCAACGAGCGCCGGGGCCTTTTCTTTTTTAGTCGTCCCAGTCCTTTTCGTATTCCAGGATCGCTCCGGAGGCTCCGTCGATGGTGTACTCATACTCCATGCCGCCGGACCGAAATTCCACCTCATACTCCAGCCGGCCGTCGTCATAGTCCCGCTCAGACCGCAAGCCGGCGACCTGGCTCTCGGACAGGCCGACGTGCCCCAAGGCGGCAGACTCAGCCGCTTCCGCGCCGATGTCTGTACTGGAGGCACTGGCGTGCTTCTCCGTATCATAGGCGACCACGGAGCCATCGACAGCGTCGATGGTATAGTCATATTCGGTGCTGCCTACCCAGAACTCCACCTCGTATTCCAGCCGCCCATCGTCCCAGTCCTGCTTCACCTTTACATCGGTGGCCTGGGACTCGCTGACACCGGCGTGTTTCAGCGCGGCGGACTTGGCCGCTTCTGCGCCCACATCTTGGGTGCCAGAGCCACCAGTGCCGGAACCGCTGTAATTCGGCGCCCGGTGGGTCTCCCGCTCCTGCTTCAGTACAGAGCCGTCGGCGGCGGCGATAGTATAGTCGTACTCGGTGGTATCCACCCAGAACTCCACTTCGTATTCCAACCGGCCATCATCCCAGTCCTGCTGGACCCGCAGCCCGCTGACCTGGCTCTCAGACACGCCGGCATGTTTCAGCGCCGCCTCCTTGGCCTTCTCCTGGCCAATATCACTGGAGCCGCTGCTGGGTTTCGTCCCGGCATCGCCGCTCTGCCCGCTGGCCAGAATATCCTTCTGGCCGCTCAGAACTTCTCCTGTCCAAGCGTCGATATGGTACTCAAACTCTCCCCTGGCTGTCTTAAGCTCCACCTCATAGTGGGGTACGCGGTCGTCCAACTCAGGATCTACATCGGCCACCACAGAGCTCACCGCCATCGTGCCCGCATATTCCTCCGCAGCGATGAACGCCGCCTCTTTTCCAATCGGCATCGCGGGGGCGCCGATCTTGGCCAGGTCCTTCAGCTCCTCCACAGAGAGCTGGGCCAGTTCTTCAAACTTTAGATCGCTGTTCAGCGCGATCACCTGGTTGACCAGGCTGGCCTTTCCGGTGGAGATGTTGTTTGCCTTCGCCTGCTGGTCCAGCTCCACACTGGCGTCCACTGTCTGGCTAAGGATAGACGCATTGGATGCCTGGGCCTGGAGGACCGCGTCCACGGCACCTGTCAGCTCCTGCTGGAGCTTGACCGCCCGTGCCTGGTCCTTATCCTCCACAGAGATCATGATGGCGGAGGAGATGCTGTCCAGATAGCCGTTGCTCACCAGGGCACCGACGATGGCGTTCACCGCCACGTCCAGCTTTGTCCCCTTCAGGTCTGCCCCACCCCCCATACTGGACAGGACTGTACGGGCCTCCTCATTCAGGGGGGTGCAGGAGAGGACTTTCTCCCTTTTATTTACCTTCAACTCAATACTTGGATTCACATCCAGAGAAACAACAGAGGCCACAGCGTTTGCCTGATAATAAAACGCGCCTCCGCCGCCGCCAACCAGCGCCAGGGCCAGACAGGCAGCCATCAGATTGCGTATGGTCCTGCTTGGACGTTTCTTCGTCATAGGGATCACGGTTCCTTTCCGCGCCTCACAGCGGGAGAGCACCCCTTCCAGATCATCGGGGGCGGCAGCGGACAGGGCCAGCTCCAGCCGGCGTTCCAGTTCCTTATCTGTCATCGGGCGTCATCTCCTTCCAGCCGTACTTTCAGCTTTTTCAGCGCTCTGTGATATTTGGACAGGACCGTGGCCAGAGGCAGCTCCAACAGCTGCGCGATCTCCCGGTGCTTCAGCCCAGTGACGGCGTGGAGCACCACGATCCGCCGCTCCTGCTCCTCCAGCGCCGCCAGGGCCGTCTGGAGCAGCTCCCGCTCCTCCGGGGAGAGGGCCGGACCCTCGGCCGGAATGGCGTCCCACTCCTCCTCGCTCAGATCCGCCTGACGTTCTCTCTGCCGCAAAGCCATCAGCGCCAGGTTCCGGGCCACCGCCAGGATCCACGCCATGGGCGAGCCCTGGGGGCGGTATTGGGGCGCCTTCTCCCAGATCCGAACAAAGGCGTCATGGGTGAGATCCTGGGCGTCATGGGCGTTTTTCACATAGGACAAAGTGATACCATATACCGCCGTACGGGTACGGTGGTACAGCTCTGCCAGAGCCTCCCGGCTGCCGGCGGCTATCTCGATCAGCAGCCTGTCCAGCGCCTCCCGGTCCTCTTTGCCCGTTCCTTCCGTTGTCTGTGCCATAAGCAGCATCAGCATGGGCCATTTCTCCTGTCATTCAAGTAATGCACAAGCCGCTCGTTTTATTGCGCGGTGGAAAAAGTTTTTTTGACACCTACCTAGCGTTTGAGTTTAAACCTTTTTTCTAAAAAAAACAAGAGCCGCTTCGGCGGCTCTTGGCCAATTTTTATTTTATCCCTCCGGCTGGAGCCCAGCTTTTTTCAGCCGGTTCCGGAGCATCGGTCCTACCGCAATAGCCACTACCATCTTGACCAGGTCCCCGGGAATAAAGGGGAATACGCACATGGTCAGGGCGGGCAGCAGATCGCTTTCCGCCTGGAAGCAGAACCAGGCCGTGCCAAAGGCATAGCACAGGGCGGTGGCTCCAATCATCCCGGCCAGCTGTACGCCCCGGTTCCGGAATTTATCGATCACAAGGCCGGCAATCACCGCCATGGGGATGAAACCGACGATATAGCCGCCCGTTGGGCCGGCCAGCTTGGCCAGGCCGCCGGAGTACCCGGAGAACACAGGCATTCCCACCATGCCGATGAGCACATAGACCAGATAGCTGACGGTACCCCGTTTCCAGCCCAGAACATACAGCGTGATGTAAATGGCAAAATTCGTAAAGGAGATGGGCACCGGCCCCACGGGAATGGAAAGGGGGCCCAGGACGCAGATGACGGCAGCCATAACCGCGGTCATCGCCAGCGGATAAACTTTATTCCTTGTTTTGGTTTCCATATTTTCTCTCCCTATCTACCGTTCTAATTGATAGCCAAGCCGGATAGCCATTTCCATATCTCCCGCCACGCTGGTGCCAGTGGTGGTCAGCATATCCCCGGTAATCGCGGCATTGGCCCCAGAGCGAAACAGCGCCTCGCCCCCATCGGGAAATCGACCCCGGCCGGCCGCCATACGGATCCAGGCGGTGGGATTTATGTACCGGAACAGGGCCACCGCCCGCAGCACATCCTCCTGGGAGATCGGCTCGACCTGCTCCAGTGGAGTGCCTGGGATGGGGGTGAGCAGATTCAGCGGGATGGAGTCTATCTCCAGCTCCGCCAGGCTCAACGCCATATCGATGCGGTCCTCCCAGCTCTCCCCCATTCCTAAGATCCCCCCGGAGCACACCTGAAGTCCCGCCTCCTTGGCTCGGAGGATGTTGTCTATCTTATCCTGATAAGTATGGCTGGTGCATATCATGGGGAAATATCTACGGGAGGTCTCCAGATTGGCGTGGAAGCGGGTCACACCGGCCTCCTTCAGCGCCTTGAGCTCCTCCAGGGTCTGTAGACCGTGGGAGGCGCACAGGGCCAGACCCGTCTCCTTCCGCAGCCGACGGTAGGCCGCCAGACCGCGCTCCAGCTCCTGGCCGTGGAGGCCCCGGCCGGCCGTCACAATGGAGTACCAGTGGACGCCGGCAGCCTCGTTTCGCTTTCCCTCGGCCAAAATATCCTCTTCCGGCAGGAAGGGGTACTCCTTCACATGGGTGTTATGGTGGCAGGATTGGGCGCAGAATTTGCAGTCCTCCCCGCACCGGCCGCTTCGGCCATTGATGATCGTACAAAAATCAAAGCGGTCGCCGCACAGCTCTCTCCGAATGGTGTCCGCTCCCGCCCGCAGTTCTTCCAGGTCCGCTGTCAAGAGTTGGGACAGATCGTCCGACCGGGTCAGGCGGCGGCCTGATCGGATCTCCTCAGCTAGTTTTTTCACTTTGACCCCCCAGATTGTAAACCATTTTCATTTTTTAGTATACGTCTCCCCCCGCAGTCTGTCAACCAAAAAATTTTTCAGTTGACGATTTGCGTATTTCGCCTTTCGACAACATCCGCCCTTGTAAATCTATTCTCTTTTGGGTATAATTTCTTTCACGTGTTTTCCATGGATGAAAGGAGTCTCCTATGATCAAACAAAACCGATGGTTGTGCCTGTTTCTGGCCTTCCTTCTATTCGCCGGACCGGCTCTGCCTGTTCAGGCCGCGGAAGCGGACTTTGCCTCCTTCCTGATCGACGGGGATGAGATGGACTTTCCCCAGCGCCCCCTGCATATCCAGCTCTACCAGAGAGATCAAACCGGGACGTTTGTTCCCTCCGACCAGGTAGTCGGAAGTTTCCCCCTTAATCGCACCGCAGGGAACACCACCTTTTATATCCAGCTCCATGCTGACGGGGTACAGGTGACAGTGGACTACCTGACCGACGCGAACAGTGATGGTGTCTATGAACTGTTAGACGGACAGGACGATCCCATCTGTGACGTAGTCACCGCCGACGGCCGGCTGACCGCCTGGGACGGGGTGGATCACAGGCTGGAGGAGGGCCAGATCTTTGCCCTCCCCGCCGATCTGCTGGCCAGCCGGGGGCAGGCTGTCCTCCAAGGCCGGCTGGCGGCAGGTCAGGAGGATGTGGACCCGGACCATCTGATCTATCTGCTCTCCCTTTCCTATGTTCCTGCCGGCGGGGGCGAGCCCCAGACGCTCCACTATTACCTCCAGCTGTTCCAGTCGGTGATCATCCCCTCCGATGTGCCCGTTGGCTCCTGGTACTACGAGGCTGTGGAATATGGTCTGGCCCAGGGCTTTTTCTCCGGCACCGGCGAGGACTCCTTCTCCCCCCAGGGCACGGTCACACGGGCCCAACTGGCCCAGATTCTGTGGCGCTTGGGCGGCTCTGAAGAAGGGCGGGAAGTTTCCTTCACCGACGTTTCCTCCGGAGATTGGTTCCTTGACGCCGCCTGCTGGTGCGCCCAGGAGGGAGTCATGTCCGGTGTAGGCGACCAGCGGTTTGGCCCGAACCAGGTACTCAGCCGGGAGCAGTTAGCTCTGATCCTGTACCAATACGCCCGCAGGACCGGGCTCCAGATGGAGGGTGGGCAGTCTTTGGCGCTGTTTACCGACGGTCCCTCTACCTCCTCCTGGGCACGGGAGGCCCTGGGCTGGGCTGTGGACCATCAGCTGCTGTCCGGTTATGAGGATGGTTCCCTCCATCCCGGACAGGGCGTCACCCGTGCGGAACTGGCTGTGGCTCTGTATCGCTTCTGTCAGGATCTCCTGGAGCTTTGACCTTTCCCATAACGGACCTGGCCGGTTTTCCGGCCGGGTCCGTGCTCTTTTTTCCCTGTGTGGTTAAAGGCTGGAATATTTGTCCAAACTATCCATACAATGGTCCACAGGAAGAAATGAAAGGAGCGTGGCTATATGGCGTTTTCTCTGTCCCGCCGCCGGTGTGATAGCGCACAGGAGTTGGAGCGGCAGGAGCTGGTGGCCTCTTTGGCCCACACCCGCACCCTCATCAATCAGGCCTACGGGGGGTTTAATACAGCCAGCGACGGGGACCTCATCGAGTCCTATGTTTTTGAGATCAATGCCCTCCAGGCGCGGTACAACTACCTGCTGCGCCGGGTCAAGCAGCTGGAGGGGGTTTCATGACAGGATTGCCGGGATTCGCAGCCTGGGGGCTGGCCGGACTGCTGGTCTGCACCGCCCTGTTGATCCTCCGCCGCCCTGTGGCCCAGCTGATCCGTCTGATTCTGCGCTCCTCAGTGGGACTGGCCGCCCTGGCCCTGTTTTCCCAGGTTGGTCAGGCATTGGGCGTGACTTTGGGGGTCAACCTGGTCAATGCCCTGGTGCTGGGGCTGCTGGGCGTACCTGGCTTCGGCCTGCTGCTGATGCTCCAGTGGGTGCTAAAATAGATGGCCTGACCAGGCTTTATATAGCCGCCTTTCACACTGCCGCCCGGCTTTTCTGGGCGGCAGTTCTTGTCGTTTTCAGAAAATATTTATATAATTGATTATATTCTTCTTTTCCTCTTGACTGTAAAGGGACTTCATACTTTACACTGGTCCCATCTAAGCCATTCATTTTCAGGAAGGAGACAGCTATGACCATCAAAGAAATAGAAGACCGCACCGGGCTGCCTCGGGCCAATATCCGGTTCTATGAGTCCCAGGGCCTGATCGCCCCAAGCCGTGGGGAAAACGGTTATCGGGACTACTCCCAGGAGGACTGTCAGACTCTGCTGAAAATCAAGCTGCTGCGGAAGCTGGACTGCTCCCTGGAGGACATCCGGTCCCTCCAAGCGGGAGAACGATCCCTGGATCAGCTCCTGGAGCAGAGGCTGGCCCAGCTGGAGGGCAGATACGCCGAGCTGGAACAGGCCAAGGCCCTGTGCCAGAAGCTGCGGGAGGACCGGGCGGACTGGTCCTCCATGGACCCGGCCCGCTATCTCTCCTGGGCCCCTTCCACCCCAGCGGATGAGGTGGCCGACATCCGCTTCCGCATCCCCTGGCGGCGGTATTTCGCACGTTCCCTGGACCTGCTGCTGTATGGCACTCTGTGGAGCGTACTGCTTGCTCTGGTCTTTCGGATCAACATCCTCTGGCGGGGCCCTTTGGGGGATCTGCTGGATACGGCGGCCACCCTGACCCTTATGGCGGCGCTGGAGCCCCTGTTCCTCCACCGCTGGGGGACCACCCCAGGCAAGGCCCTTTTCCGGCTGAAGCTCACCCGGTCAGACGGCAGCTATCTCTCCCTCCAGGAGGGCTTTCGGCGGACCTTGTCGGTAATCATTATGGGGCTGGGTCTGACCATCACGCTTTCCATTCTCGCCCTCATCCCTCTTGTGACTCTGATCCTGGGCTACGTCCGCTGCAAAAAGGGGCGGGAGCAGCCCTGGGCCCTGGAGGACGAGGCCTGGTCCGACGGTACCGACGGCACTCAGGGCTTCTGGGATCAGCCCCGCTCCGGACGCCGCGCGGCAGCCTATCCGGGCATCTACGCGCTCTGTGTGGCCCTCCTTATGGGCGCCGCTCTGTTTGCCGCTATCCCCCGGCACCATGGCGCCCTGACCCCGGAGGAATTTGCCGCCAACTACAACCATCTAGCCACCTTTGCCTCCGCCCCCGAGGAGCCCGGCTATATGCTCCAGCCAGACGGCTCCTGGCTCCGGACGGACCCAAACAGCTTCCCCATCTTTCTCTTTGGCTCCGGCCCTCTGGATATGGACATCCAAAGCCAGCAGGGGGCGGTCACCGGTCTGTCCTTCTCCATGGAGAACCGGGAGCAGGGCGGCGTCCGTTCCCTTTCCACCACTCAGGTATGGCACACGGTGAACGCCCTGCTGGGTCACGGCGAACTGCTGGCCCACCCCTCCCTGAAACCGGTGCTGTCCGCCCTGAAGGAACCCCGTCCCGGCACCCAGAGCTGGACTGTGGACGGCTGGCAGCTCACCCTCGAGCTAGAATTGAAGGGGTATGACAGCCACAAGGGCCAGCTGGTTTCCCTGCCGGGCCAGGAGCAGTATGTCCGATATGACTTCTCCATTCGGCAAATCTAAGAAAAGAGATCGTTTCCTGGCCCCTTTTCCCTGTTCAGCCATTGACACTCCCTTTTCAGTTGTCTATAATTAAAAGTTGCCCCGGTCCCTTCTGCGGAGCGGGGCAATTTTTATAGGAAAGGGGCTCTTCAAATGAGCGACCAGCGTGTTTACAACTTCTCCGCCGGCCCGTCTATGCTTCCACTGTCCGCACTGGAGCGCGCCGGGTCAGAAATCACCAACTACCGGGGGTCCGGTATGTCTGTGATGGAGATGAGTCACCGGTCAAAAGTTTTCATCCAGATCTTTGAGGAGACCCAGGAGAAACTGCGCCGGATCATGAACGTCCCCCAGGGATATAAGATCCTGTTTCTCCAGACAGGCGCCTCCGGCCAGTTCTCCATGATCCCCTTGAACCTCATTGGAAAGACGGGAAAGGCCGACTACGCCGTCACCGGCAACTTCTCCAACCTGGCTTACAAGGAAGCCCAGAAGTACGGCCAGATCCATCTGGCCGCCTCCAGCGAGGACCGGGACCACAGCTACATCCCCGCCCAGAGCCAGTTGAAGCTGGACCCAGAGGCCAGCTATTTTTACTACTGCGCCAACAACACCATTTATGGCACCGAGTGGCAATATGTCCCTGACACCGGCAGCGTGCCCCTGGTGTGTGATATGTCCTCCGACATCCTGTCCATGCCGGTGGATGTATCCAAATTCGGCCTTATCTATGCTGGGGCACAGAAAAACATGGCCCCTGCCGGCCTCACTGTGGTCATCATCAAGGAGGAGTTAGCCGGGCATGAGTTGCCCTATACCCCCCTTATCATGAACTACAAGACCATGATCGACAAGGATTCCATGTACAATACCCCCCCCTGCTGGTGCATCTATATGCTGGGCCTCACTCTGGACTGGGTGGAGGAGAACGGCGGACTGGCCGGTATGGAGAAGCTGAAGTGGCAGCGGGCCAATATGCTCTATGACACGCTGGACAACTCCAAGCTGTTCCGGTGTCACGGGGAAAAGGGCTCCCGCTCCGGCATGAACGTCACCTTCCGCACCGGCAGCGAGGAACTGGACGCCAAGTTCGTTTCCCAGGCGGCCCAGGCCGGCTTTGTCAATCTGAAGGGCCACCGGAAGACCGGCGGGATGCGGGCTTCTATCTATAACGCTATGCCCGTCGAAGGCGTGGAAAAGCTCTGCGACTTTATCAAGGCCTTCGATAAAGCGAACTGACGGGGCCCCCATAGGAGCCCCGCGCAGTGGGTCCCATGGGGAGAGGAGGCGCAAGGAATCGCAGCGAGGAATACTGCCAGAGCGTCCCGAGCGAAGCGAACTTTGCGCCAACCACAACGCCAAGCCTGTGGAGGGCGTTAAAAAGCTGTGCGATTTTATCCAGGCGTTTGACCGGAAGGACCGACGCGGCCGACATGGCCGCTCCTATAACATAAAATAAGGTGATCGTATGTACCGTATTAAGACTTTGAACAAAATCTCTTCCGCCGGGCTGGACCAGCTGGACAAAAGCCGCTTCCAGATCGGAACGGAAGTGGAGAACGAGGATGGCATCCTGGTCCGCTCCGCCCCCATGCAGGACTATTCCTTCCCCCCCGCCCTCCGGGCCATTGCCCGGGCGGGCGCCGGGACCAATAACATCCCCATCGACCGCTGCTCCGAGAACGGCATCGTGGTGTTCAACACCCCCGGCGCAAACGCCAACGCGGTGAAAGAGCTGGTCATCGCCGCCATGCTCATCGCCTCCCGGGATATTCTGGGAGGGGCGGACTGGGTCCAGGAGCAGGCCCACACTCCTAAGGTGGATGTGGCCGCCGCTGTGGAGAAGGGCAAATCCGCCTTTGTGGGGCCAGAGCTCTACCGCAAGACCCTGGGCGTTATCGGCTTGGGCGCCATCGGCGCCCTGGTGTGCAACATCGCCCTGGACCTTGGGATGGATGTATACGGCTATGACCCCTTCCTATCTGTGGACGCGGCCCTCCGGCTGGACCGCCATGTCCATGTGGTCAAGGACGTGAATGAGTTGTACCGGGTGTCTGACTACATCACCATTCACGTCCCCTATAACAACAACACCAAGGACTTTATCAACGCCGAGGCCATTTCCAAAATGAAGGGCCAGGTGCGCGTCCTCAATCTGGCCCGCGGCGGCCTGGTCAATGACGAGGATATGATTGCCGCCCTGGAATCCGGCCGGGTCGCCAAATATGTCACAGACTTCCCGGACGAGCGCATTACCACGGTAAAGAACGTCATCGCCCTGCCCCACCTGGGGGCTTCCACCCCAGAGAGCGAGGAGAACTGCGCTGTCATGGCCGCCCGCCAACTCCAGGATTATCTGGTTAACGGCAACATCACCAACTCGGTAAACCTGCCCAACGTGTCACAGGAGTGGAGCGGCATCGCCCGGCTGTGCCTGATCCATAAGAACGTGCCCGCCATGCTGACCCAGATCATGTCCACCCTTTCTGACGACCGCATCAACGTGGAAAATATGACGAATAAGTCCAGAAAGGACTATGCCTACACCATCGTAGATGTGAACACCCGGCTGACTGACGAAGTGGCGGATGAGCTGCGGGCCATCCCCAATATGATCCGTGTCCGGGTGCTGAACCACTGATGCGGCCCCATATCCAGTACAACTCCCCGGTGGTCCTCACCTTTGCTCTCCTCTCCCTCGGCGCTCTGGCCCTGGGGTGGGCCACCGGTGGCTGGACCACCCTGCATCTGTTCTGTGTCTATCGTTCTCCCCTGTCTGACCCCCTGACCTATGTGCGTCTGGTGGGCCATGTGCTGGGCCATTCCGGCTATGCCCACTACTTGAGCAACATGATGCTCCTGCTGGTGGTGGGCCCTCCCCTGGAGGAAAAGTACGGCTCCCGCCGCCTGCTCCTGTGCATCCTGGTCACGGCCCTTATCTCCGGGCTGGTCCAGTTTTTGTGTTTTCCTAAGACAGCTCTGCTTGGGGCCAGCGGCATCGTATTCATGCTGATCCTGCTCTCCTCCCTGTCCGGTATGCGGGCGGGGGCTATCCCTCTGACCCTTATTCTGGTGGCCGTCCTCTATTTGGGAGGCGAGGTGGTTGACGCCATCACCCTCCGGGACAACGTATCCCAGCTCACCCATGTGGTGGGCGGGCTGTGCGGGGCCTGCCTAGGCTTTGCCATGAGCCGGCGGCCATAACGATATCCATAAAAAAGCTCTCTGTCAGATAGGTTTGACAGAGAGCTTCTTTTTATATGGCCTGAGCCTGACCCAATGCCGCTGGCTGCTGCACTGCGGTCTGGGCGTCACTCTCCAGGCGGCGGTGGCTAGCCGCCTCCTGGATAATCCAGTTCCGCCGCTTCCAGTAGACCACCATGGTGACCAGGGGCGGAAACAGGTCGGACACCGTCTCCGCGAAGAAAGCGGCGGTAGCGCCAAAGACTGCTGGCAGCAGGAACAGGGCGGTGAAGTACACGCCCTTGCGGAGCAGAGACAGGGGCAGAGACCACTGCATCATCCCCATACCGGTGAACCCGTCGATCAAGGTGTACTGGAAGGCCAGTGGGATGAGGCCAATGGTGCATATCTTGATGGCCTGGACCGCCAGAGCGGACACCTGGAGGTCGGGAGTGAAAATGTGGGTAAAGGGGGCGCACAGGAACTGGCCCACCAGGAACAGCACGGTGGTAAAGGCCAGACAGAGGGCCAGGATGTACTTCTGGGCCTCCAGAATGCGGTCGGGGCGGCCAGCTCCAAAGTTATAGCCCAGAATGGAGCCGGTAGAGCCGGTGATCCCCGCCATGGGCATGGTGATAATGAGCATGAAGGACTGGGCGATGGTAGCGGCGGCTACCAGCATATCTCCCTGCTCCGGTCCGCCGTAGTTCTGGAGAACAGCGTTCAGCGCGATAATCATCACATTGTCCAGCGCAATGATGAGGAAGGGAGCCAGCCCAGTGAGCAGGACCCTGGAGATGATCTTCCGGCTGTATCCCCCGAAGGTGATGCGCACCTGGGGTACAGGGCCAAAGAGAAAATGGAGGACAAACAGGCAGCTGCCCAGTTGGCTGATTACAGTGGCGATGGCCGCTCCACGTACCCCCATGTTCAGCCAAAAGATGAACACTGGGTCCAGGGCGATGTTGAGCACCGCCCCAAGCATCACCGACTGCATCCCCTTCTTGGCAAAGCCCTGGCAGATGACAAACTGGTTCATTCCGTTGGCCAGCAAGGCGAATACCGTGCCGAACAGGTAGTAGGTGTAATAGTCCAGAGCATAGGGCAGGGTGGTCTCACTGGCTCCGAAAAGCAGGAGCAGAGGCCGCCTGGTCAACAGGGCACCGGCCATCAGGAGCACCGCCAGCACGTTAAGCAGGAGAAAGCAGTTTGCCAGTATCTTTCTGGCCTGGGCCAGGTTACCCTCGCCCATTCGAATGGACATCAGGGGGGAACCGCCGACCCCTACCAAAAAGGCCACGGAGCCGATCATGGTGACCACGGGACCACAGACGCCGGCCCCCGCCAGGGCCAGGTTGCCGATCTCCGGGATATTCCCGATGTAGATGCGGTCCACAATGCTGTACAGCACACTGACAAATTGGGCCAGCATACTGGGAATCGCAATATTCAGGACCAGCTTTCGGATGGGATCGCGGCCCAGATCATTTTCCAGTTTCACGTTCTTCGCCTCTCCACACACTTTTTCTAAGTCTTCTCTAGGCGCTGGCAATTATAGCACTGGCCTCTCTCCTTGTAAATTAGGCAAAACCATAGCATTTCCCGCTTTTTTTCCAGAAAACTGGCCAAAATGCTTAATGGCGGAGGCCGGCTGTCTCCCATGCTCCGCCTTCCGCCATACCACTGCCAAAAAATTTTTTACCCGCCCTATTGACAACAGCTTTCTATTGTTATATTGTATATGTAGTATATATACAGAAAACACAAAATAACAGTGCGTCAGAGGGCGGGCACTGGACCTGGTACCGGCCGGCAGCTCTCCCCTCTCTCCACTGTTAGAAGGGGCATGAGATGGACATCATTCTAAGTAATTCCAGCGTCAAACCCATTTACGAGCAGATCACCGACCAGGTGAAGGAGCAAATCATGGCCGGAACCCTGTCGGCGGGGGATGCCCTGCCCTCTATGCGCCTGCTGGCTAAGGAGCTCCGTATCTCCGTCATCACCACCAAGCGGGCCTACGAGGAGCTGGAACGAGATGGCTTTTTGGAGAACGTCCCAGGCAAGGGCTGCTTCGTGGCGCCCCAAAACCGGGAGCTGCTGCGGGAGGCCCAGCTCCGCCGGGTGGAGGAGAAGCTTACCCAGGCGGTGGAGGAGGCCCGGAAGGGAGCCTTCTCTCTCGATGAGCTCCATGAGCTATTGGATATTCTGTATAAAGGTGACGAATTATGACAAATAGTATTGAAGTACAAGGGCTCCGCAAGTCCTATGGCGATTTTTCTCTGCGGGATATCAACCTGACCGTTCCCGGAGGGGCCATCATGGGCCTCATTGGCGAGAATGGGGCAGGCAAGACCACTACCATCAAATGTATTTTGAACCTGATCCGCCGGGACGAGGGGACCATCACCCTCCTGGGCCACGACAACCAGAGGGAGGAGCGGGCTGCCAAGCTGGAGGTGGGCGTGGTGCTGGACGAGTGCTTTTTCCACGACTCCCTCCGTCCCCGGGATCTGAAGCGAATCCTGGGCCCGGTCTACCCCGCCTGGGACAACGGGCTCTATGAGGACTATCTGAAAAAATTCCGCCTCCCGGAGGACAAGTACATCAAGGAGTTCTCCCGTGGGATGAAGATGAAGCTGTCCCTGGCCGCCGCCCTGGCCCACCACCCCAAGCTGCTGATCTTGGATGAGGCCACCTCCGGTCTGGATCCCATTGTCCGGGATGAAATTCTGGACGAGTTTCTCGGATTTATCCAGGACGATGACCATGCCATCCTCATCTCCAGCCACATCACCAGCGACCTGGAGAAGGCGGCGGACTATATCACCTATATCCACCAGGGGCAGGTGGTCCTGTCCGACGCCAAGGATCGTATTCTGGACAATTACGGTCGTCTGGCCTGCACCGCCGCACAGCTGAACTCTGTGGCCCCAGACGATTTGATCCGGGTACGCCGCAGCTCCTACGGCTGCGAGGGCCTGGTGGCCGACCGGGCCGCCTTCCGCCGCCGGTATCCAGAACTGCTGGTGGAGCGGACCACGCTGGAAGACATCATGCTATTCATCGCAAAGGGGGAAGCACAATGACCGGACTGGTTCTAAAAGATATGCTCGTGATGCGAAAGACCCTTAAGACTTATGTGCTGTTTCTAGCCTTTTACCTGCTGCTGGCCGTGATTGGACTCTTTCCCATCTCCACCATCACCGCCGTCACTCAAATCATTATCATGATGCTGCCCCTGTCCGCCTTCTCCTTCGACGAACTGGCCAAGTGGGACCGATACGCCCTCACTTTCCCCACTGGCCGGAGGAGTCTGGTGGGCGCGCGCTACCTGTTCACCCTGGTGATGGCCGCCGCCGCAACCCTCTACTCCCTGGTGGCCTGCGTGGTCCTGTCCATTGGGAAAGGGCAGAGCGCCATGGCCGAAAACCTGTTGAGCCTGATGGTATCTCTGGGGCTGGGACTCATCATCGCTGATATTCTCCTCCCCCTGTGCTATAAATTGGGGGTGGAACGGGCCCGCCCCTATATGTATATCGTCATTTTCGCCCCCCTGCTCCTGTTCTTCGGCGCCTACAAGTTGGGGCTCTTCGAGGGCATCGACCTCTCCTCTCTGGACCGGATGCCGGAGAGCACTGTTCTGGCCGTGGGCTCCCTACTCCCTCTGATCCCACTCCTGGGACTTGGGCTATCCTACCTCATCTCCTGCCGTATCATGGAACAGAAGGAGTTTTGATATGAAAACCGGGGTCCTGATGGTATGGACGGGCTGCCTGGTATCCATCACCCTGTCTGTCCTGCATTTCGCCTGGATCGCTACCGCCGTGGAGCGGGTGCTGGTCCTGGCACTGCTGGCTCTGGCCGGAGCTTTCGCTCTGGCCCATCGGAGATAAGGAGGAACCTCTATGCCAAAAATTATGCCCCTGATCTGGGCTGGCCGCGCCGTAGCTGTCACCCTGGTGGCGCTCGCCTTTACGGACACCATCCCCAGTGGAAGTTTTCTGTTCTGGCTCCTCTTTGCCTTGGCCACCGGCCTTGTCCTCCTTGGCGGCGGCTGGCGAAAGCGCCGGTGATTTACATTTTCTCCCTCCCATGCTATAATAGTAAAAAATGATTGAGGGAGTGTGACCGCTATGACCACTAAAGAAGCCATCCGGGAATTGGAGCACATGAAGCAGTATGCCACCGCCAAGTCTATCCCTGCTCTAGACCTTGCCATCAAGGCACTGCAGGAAAAGCTGGAGTGTGAAAAGGTCTAGCTCCCCAGATGTGAAGGCCGGACAGGAATCGGGAAAGGCAAAATCGGGAACGCACAACGTCCCCAGCAGGATTTGAAATCATTGAGAATCTTTCTTCTCCTGCCGCATCTAAATAAAGACGGAGCAGAAGCGACGCTTCTGCTCCGTCTTTGTTTATTTTATTTCTGCTTTCGGTCTGGATATCCCGCCGTTTTACCTCAGGCGCTCCTCCGAGCATTCTTTACGAAAAACAGGAAGCCCAGCATTAGGACGATGCCAACCGGCAGAGCGATGATACCGGGTAGGCCGAAGTAAGCCAACGCACCGGCTACCACATAGGAAATGCCGGCAATAACCGCGCAGGAGATTGCATAAGGCAACTGGGTGGACACATGGTTGACATGGTCACACTGGGCACCGGCGGAGGCCATGATGGTGGTGTCGGAGATGGGGGAGCAGTGGTCTCCGCACACCGCGCCGGCCATACAGGCGGAGATGCAGATGATGGCCAGAGGGTTGTCCATGGAAAATACGTTCTGGACAATGGGGATCAGGATGCCGAAGGTACCCCAGCTGGTGCCGGTGGCAAAGGCCAGCAGACAGCCCACCACGAATACGATGACGGGCAGCAGCATCTGCAGGCCCTGGGCGCTGCGGACGAAGTCACGGACAAAGTACTTGGCGCCCAGTGAATCGGTCATGCTCTTCAGGGTCCAGGCAAAGGTGAGAATGAGGATGGCGGGCACCATGGCCTTGAAGCCCTCAGGAATACAGCCCATCATCTCCTTGAAGGTCATGGAGCGGCGGACGAAGAAGTAGATCAGGGCGAACAGCAGGCCAAAGGCGGAACCCAGCATCAGGCCGATAGAGGCATCAGAGTTGGAGAAGGCATCCACAAAATTCTCCCCGGAGAAGAATCCGCCGGAGTAGATCATGCCGATGACGCAGCAGACCACCAGCACCACGATGGGCAGCACCAGGTCCATCACAGTACCCTTGGTGTCGTCGATTTCCTCATCCATCATGGCATAGGGGTTGGAGCCGGAGAACAGGTCGCCGTTCTCTACGGCGTTCTTCTCGAATTTGGCCATGGGGCCGAAGTCTACCTTCATCAGCACCAGGCCCAGCATCATCACAATGGTGAGCAGGGCATAGAAGTTATAGGGGATAGCCCGAATAAACAGATTGAGGCCCTGGCCGTCCTCGGCAAAGCCGGACACGGCGGCTGCCCAGGAGGAGATGGGCGCGATGATACATACCGGCGCGGCGGTGGCATCGATGATATAGGCCAGCTTGGCCCGGGACACGTTGTGCTTGTCGGTGATGGGCCGCATGACGCTGCCCACGGTTAAGCAGTTGAAGTAGTCGTCAATGAAGATCAGGCAGCCCAACAGGATGGATGCCAGTTGGGCACCGACCCGGGACTTGATGTTCTTCTTGGCCCACCGGCCGAAGGCGGCCGAGCCGCCTGCCTTATTCATGAGACACACCATAGTGCCCAGAATGACCAGGAAGATGAGAATGCCCACATTGTAGCTGTCTGACAGGGAGGCCACGATACCGCCGCTGAACACGTGATTCAGCGTCCCCTCAAAGGAGAAATTGGAGTACAGCAGGCCGCCCACCAGGATTCCAATGAACAGGGAGGAGTACACCTCCTTGGTAATCAGGGCCAGGGCGATGGCGATGACCGGGGGCAGCAGGGACAGGGCGGTGTTGTAGGAGCTGCTGGGGGACTGGATATACCCCTCACCCCCACAGGTGGGACACACAAAGGTGCCGCCGCAGGCCTCACATTCAGCGTCAGTGCCCAGGCATACGGAACACCCGCCCGTAAGGCCGCAGTCGGGACACTCGATCATCTTGGTGCCCGATACCTCGGTGGGGTCGTCCGCCAGCACGGCAAAGCTGGTGGTCGCCAGGGCCAGCACCATCATCACCATGATGATCAGGCGCACAGGCCAGGATCTTCTCGTTCTCATTTCTTTTCCCTCCACATGATTCTCTCTCCGGGGCCGCAGCCCCCCGCGCAAACAAAAAAGCCACAGGCACGTCAAGCGCCCATGGCAAAGCCGGACGTCCCCAGGCGGACCCCAGGGACCTTCGGATAGCGCTCCACTTGTTCGTGACAGTCCGCAGGATATTCTCCTGCGGCCCAGGTTCGCCTCTCCAGGCAGAGAAGCCAGCCTTCGGCGGTACACCCTCTCCTGGGGACGGCTGCCTGACCCTGTCCCACAGTACGCATGAGTACCGCGCCTCTATCCACTATTCATTTGGAATTGCAAGTATCCTACCACGGCCCTTCACTATTGTCAAGCCTCTTTCGAAAAAAAGCCCCTTCTTTTTCAATTTTCTATCAATCCATCATAAAAAAGGTGAAAGTGCCGGTGGCCACCACTACATCCTGGTCGTTGGTGAGCACCACCTGGATCACAGACAGGGTGCGGCCCATCTTCTTGGGCGTGGCTACACAGAATATCTTCTTTCCAGAGGCGGGGCGCAAAAATTCCATAGTGCTTCCCGCGGTGACGCAGACGCCGCCCCTGGAACAGGCGCAGCATCCCCCCACCGTATCGGCCAGGGTGGCCATTGCCCCTCCGTGGACATTCTTATGGGGATTGATGCTGTTAGGTCCCACCACCAGCTCCCCCTTGGCATAACCGGGCTCCACATGGGTCACGGTGATGCCGTTCTCATAGGAAAACTGGTGCGGCGTATTGACTGTGCGGAATATAAAATCGGTCCTCTCCTGGTCAGTCATGGAACCGCTCCTTTGCTCGTTGTCAGGGGAAGTGTATCACAAAAACATCTGTGGGGCAAGGCTGACGGGAAAAATTTCACCGATTTTCCCCCAAACGCATAGATTGGTAAGAACTCATACCCAAGGAGGAATCGCCATGGAAAAAAACTCGAACCCTGCCGCCCTGACTCCCCAGGGCGTGGACCAGGAGGCGTTTGACCGGGTATGGCGCCGTGTGATGCCCGATCAAGCGCAGAGCCCCATCGCCATAGGGCGGGCGGAAGTAGATGAGATCGCCCCCGCCGAAACCGCCCCCCAAGACCAGTGCGAGGCCGCGCCGGTCCCAGCCGAGACCCCGGTACAGCCCGCCGCTTCTCCTACGCCCCCTCCCCCGTCCCGCAGCAAAGCGGAGGAGGACCCCCCCTTCTGCCTCGGCAGCCAGTCCCAGGGGGAGGAACAGACGCTCGCCTCTCTCATGGACCTGGTCAAAGAAGGGGTCTTCATTGCCCAGGCCCTAGTCCGCAGGGGCGGAAGCTGCTCCAGGTCACTGAGCTGTCTGGCTGCCGACCACCGGCGGGCCCTGCGCCAGCTCTCTGCCGCCTACTTTCTCATCATCGGTCAGCGTTACCGCCCACCGATCCCCTCTGTGGTCATTAACGCCTCTCTCCCCCTGGCCCTACGGGATCAGTTCGTCTGGGAGCAGCGATGGGAGCGGGCCAATCAGCAGGCCGCTGAGACCACCTCGGATGCCTGTCTCAAGGAATTATATCAGGAGCTGGCCCAAGACGGGGTCCTCCATGCCGCCACCATTCGCTCACTGCTGGAACAGATGGGTTGACTGTTTTCTCAGCTTTGGGGTAAACTGGACAGGAAGGTGGGCGGCAGGGCCGGACCGCACGCGCCCCCGCCATCCTCCACATACCGATGAAAGGAGCGCGGTTCTATGACCCAGACCAAGGAGTTCTCCTATCCTTCCTCTGACGGCGTCCATACTATACACGCCCATGAGTGGTTCCCCCAAAGCAGCCCTATCGCTGTAATTCAGATTGTCCATGGGGTAGCAGAACATATCGGGCGATACCAGCATTTGGCCCAATTCCTCACCGCCTACGGCTTTGTTGTGTGCGGCGAGGACCACCTGGGCCACGGCCTCACAGTGAACGACGGTCGATACGGTTACTTCGCCCCCCGCGGAGGATGGGACCTGATCACCCAAGATGTGCGCCGCCTACGGGAGATAGAGGGGGAAAAGTTCCCCGGTCTGCCCTATGTGCTGCTGGGCCACTCCATGGGCTCCTTCCTCACTCGGACCTATCTGATTCGCTGGCCGGGAACGGTGGATGGAGCGGTTCTCTCCGGCACCGGCCAGGAAAAGGCGCCCTTAGTGGCCTTCGGTCGGCTTCTCGCCGGGGGGCTGGCCGCCCTCAAGGGCCCGGACTATGTCAGCCCACTGATCTATGGGTTTTCTCTGGGCGCCTACAACAAGAAATTTCAGCCCGCCCGAACCCGTGCCGACTGGCTCAGCAGGGACCGTGACATGGTAGACGCCAACTTAAACGACCCCCTGTGCGCCTTCCAGCCCACGGTATCCATGTTCCGGGATATGATGGAAGGACTGCAGTTCATCGCCAGCAAAAAAAATCTATCCAAAATGGACGTGGACACCCCCATCTATTTTCTGTCCGGTGACCAGGACCCCGTGGGCTCCATGGGCAAGGGGGTACGGAAGGTGGAGGCGATGTTCCGCTCCGCCGGGTGCCGGGATGTGACTGTCAAGCTGTACCCCGGAGGCCGCCATGAGATGTTCAACGAGCTCAACCGCCAGGAGGTCATGGAGGACCTGCTGGTCTGGCTGGAACAGAGGTTCTTTGACTAGAGCCCGGTTTTTCCCCAGTGTTTTTGCCTCTTTGTCCCCTTTGGCGTACAGGGAGCCCAGAAAAATACGACAGTAAAAGAGCGGCTGTACGGCCGCTCTTTTACTGTCTTTCCCCTTTGAAGAGGAATACTGCTCTCATCGGAACCGCGACAATCATGGATGGTGAGATACAACGGGTGGTTTAGAGGGGCACAAGGCGCCACCCTAATCCCTCCACCTTCAGTTTGTCACCAGCTCGCCTGTCAGGATGTGGTCTCTGGTCATGGTCTCTCCCTGGGGCAGGTCCACTGTAATCCAGTTCCAAAGCATTCCACCCTGTTTCCCCTCCGTTCCCCTGTGGTGGTATCGGACAGAGAATCTGTGTATAGGACAATGGGCAGCCAGGACCTCATATGCCAACATGGCCTGGTCGGCCATTCTCTCCCGCATGACTGCCTCATCGGGGATGGGCTCATCCACACCGCCATAGAACTGCACATCGACGGATATGACGGCCTCGTCCGGCATCTGGGGGCTCCATCTGGCTGACCACATGGTAATGTTCTGGTCCGGGACCCAGAGCCCTGTCCGGCGGATGACACTGTCGATGTACAGTTTCTTCCGCAGGGCCTCTTCCCGTCCCTTATCCTCTACGACCAGCCCGCCATATCCCAGACTCCGCTTCTCTCCGCCGTCGGAGAAGGAGAGATAGTAGCCGCCGCCCACCAAATCATAGCCCGCCCAGTGGCCCTGCGCCCTCCACTCCGGATGGACCTGGGCCGCATATTCCTTCATCGCGCGGGCGGCCATCAGATTGCCGATGACTGGTGGAAAACCAAGAGGAAGGAGGACAAACACAATCAGGGGCCCCACCAGAAGTAAGAGGGTCAGGCCTACACCCAGCCGTTTCTGTCCCAATCCTTCCATAAGGTTCCCTCCCCCTTTTTCGAAAATGATAGCAGAAGGCGGGCTATGCGGTCAATGAAATTGGGATATCTGGTCATTTCTCCGAGATAAGTGGTCCAAAAAATTTCGGACCTTCTCTATCTGTCCCCCTTGGACCGGGATAGTCATTTTCCCTCCCGCAGCTTGCACCTGGAGGGAGTATCCCCGCCTCTCCGGCACCAGCTCCGCGCCGTCCATGCTCTCCCAGGGGGCATACAGGACACAGGTGGAATAGCTGTCGTGGCTGATAGCAGCCAGGCCCCGGTCCATGACTCCCAGAAAATACTCCGGGTCCGGGGTCCTCTGGATCAGCCAGAGCAGGCCGCCCGTCTTTCCCCGAAGGTACAGGCAGTCCTCCAGCCGCTCCCCCAGCCGGTAGCACAGCAAGGCGGTGTGGTACATCCCATAGCTCTCCTCCAGCAGCCAGCCCAGCCGCTCAGGCTCTGGGTGCTCGGTGGGAAAGGCCAGACCGGAGGGCCGCCCCAGCAGCAGGGACAGCACCGGCCGCAGTTGGTCCTCCTTCACCTTGTTGTAGGAGAAAGAGGCTTGATCGCCATTCTTTAAGTAGATGGTCAGGGTACATTTCAACAGCTGGACCTCATAGCGGATGGCAGCCGCCCCCTGGGGGATGAGCAGCCGGGTTACCCCTCCCCGCCACAGGGTCTGTAGGAGGACCTGGCCACGCCACCAGGACACGGCGTGCTCCTCCTCCCCTACTCCCTGCCGTACTTGGGGAATATAGGTCACGTTGCCGGGAGGCAGCCCTTCTCCCCGCCATTCCTCCAGAGCCGGGCGGAAAAGCTGGGGCAGCTCCGCCCACTGATAGATACGCTTTGGCCAGGATGCCAATGTGGGTCGCCGGTCCTCTACAAATTTCACGGTCCTGCCCCCTTGATACAAAAGAGGTAAGACGCCTCGGAGAGCTTACGCTCTCCGAGGCGTCCCGTTCATCAGGTCTGGTCCTTGGTATCCTCGTCCTGAGACGGGGCGTGCTCCTGTTGTTCCGCCGGTCCCTGACCAGCGGGAGCGGTAGGTTCAGAGTCCTTTCGCTCCTCTGTGCCCTCCCCCTCAGGCTGACGGCCGCTGGCCTCCCCTTCGTCCAGAGCGGGAGGCTTGACCTCCTCGCTGACGATATGGATGTGCTTGGCCGGCGCCTCGATCACATCCGGTACGGAGGGGCGGAACGCCTTTTCGCTCTTGCGGGTAGAGGCGTAGGCGTCCTCCACCAGAGCGGGATCCCGGCCCTCGATGATGGCCACCATCTCGCCGCCAGTGATGGTCTCTTTCTCCAGCAGATAGGACACTACCTTGTGCATATCCTCCAGATTCTCCTGGATAACCTTTACAGCGTCCTCGTAGCAAACGTCCAAAATTGCTTTGACCGCCTTATCCATCACAGCCGCGGTATCCTGGGCGCAGTCCAGGCCGTAGCCCCCGTCCAGATACTGGTTACGGACCGAGCCCAGGGCCATCATGCCGAACTCCTCGCTCATACCAAACATGGCCACCATGTTCCGGGCAATATTGGTAGCCTCCTGGATATCCTGAGAGGCGCCGTTGGTCATGGTATCCATCACCACCTGTTCAGCGGCCCGGCCGCCCATGGAAACAGATATCTTGGCCATAAGCTCTTCCTTGGTCCGCAGGTTGGTCTTGTCCTCCTCGGGCATCAAGAGGGTATAGCCCAGGGATCCCTCGGTGTGGGGGACAATGGTGATCTTCTGCACCGGCTCGGCGTTCTTCTGCTTATAGGCCACCATGGCGTGGCCCACCTCGTGGTAAGCCACCAGCTTGCGCTCGAATTGGGTGAGCACAGAATTTTTCTTCTCACTGCCGGCGATGACAAACTCGAAGGAGGCCAGCAGGTCCTCCTGGGTCACCATGCGGCGGCCGTGGCGGACGGCCCGGAGGGCCGCCTCGTTGACCAAGTTAGCCAGGTCAGCGCCCACAGTGCCAGCGGTAGCTAAGGCGATCTTCTTTAGGTCCACGTCCTCGCTCAAACGGATGTTTCGCGTGTGGACCTGGAGGGTGGCCAGACGTCCGGCCAGATTAGGCCGGTCGATGGTGATGCGCCGGTCGAAACGGCCGGGGCGGAGCAAAGCCTTGTCCAGCACCTCGGGCCGGTTGGTAGCTCCCAGGACGATGACGCCCTTGCCGGGGTCAAAGCCATCCAGCTCGGCCAGCAGCTGGTTCAGTGTCTGCTCCCGCTCGTCGTTGCCCCCCATGCGGTTGTCGCGGGACTTGCCGATGGTGTCGATCTCATCGATGAAGATGATACAGGGGGCCATCTTGCTGGCCTCTTTGAACAAGTCACGGACACGGCTGGCGCCCACGCCCACGAACATCTCTACAAAGTCGGAGCCGCTGATAGAGAAGAAGGGGACGCCGGCCTCGCCGGCCACGGCCTTGGCCAGCAGGGTCTTACCAGTACCCGGAGGGCCCACCAGCAGGGCGCCCTTGGGCAGCTTGGCGCCGATCTCAGTGTACTTACCGGGGTTGTGGAGAATATCGATGATCTCCTGGAGGGACTCCTTGGCCTCATCCTGGCCGGCCACATCCCGGAAGGTAACACCGGTCTTCTTCTCCACATACACCTTGGCGTTGGCCTTGCCCACGCCGCCCAGGCCGCCCATTCCTCCCTTGCCACCTACCCCGCGGAACAGGAACATCATAGCGCCCACCAACAGCAGGATGGGAAGCAGTGTGGAGATGAGCAGGGACAGAATATAGGCAGAGCTGTCCACCGGGTCGCTGCCGTAGTTGGTCACCCCGTGCTCATCCAGCAGGTCGTAGATGCTCAGGTCGGATACTGGGGGCGGGGTTGTGACATATTCCTTCTCCTGGCTCTGGCCCCGGAGTGGGATCTGCATTCCAGCAAAGATTCCTTGGTCCCGCTCCTCTTCCTGGGGCAGATAGGCCTCAGCCTCTTCCTCCATCCCTTCCTTCAGGGTGATGACATACTCGCCGCTCTCCATCCGCACGGACTCCACCAGCTCCGCCACCACCCACTGGCGGAAGATGGAGTAATCCACCTGGACCTGGTTGGCGTTGGCATAGGATGAGGTGCAGCTTTTGAACAGCATGGTCAGTACCAGGGCCCACATAATAATGCTGATGAGGCCCAACGTGTTCTTTTTGTTGTTTCCCTTATCTGGTTTCAAAGGAGAATACCTCCAATTTTCTGCTTGATTTTCTCTTTTCTGTCCAAATCACATTTAGGACTAAATGGTATCATACCACATCCGCACTTTAAAAACAAGAAAAGCGGGTGTAAACTTTCTGTAAAAGGTAAGGGAGTCTGCCCGGACCGCGGCGCCCCTCGATCCCCGATTGGTTTTTTCCACGTCCTGTATTTTTGACTTCCCCCTTTCGCCTAAATATGATATACTGTTTTTTATCGTTGGAAATTTTGACATCGGAGGGAACTGCCCCATGAATAATAGACCGCCTCTGCGCCGCTCCGCCCCTGTGGAAACGGAGAACGACGGCATCATTGAGGGCCGCAACGCGGTCATCGAGGCCCTGAGAGCCGACGTGGCCATCGACAAAATATTTCTACTCAAGGGCGAGCGTGACTCGGCCCTGGGGCATATCGCCTCCGCCGCCCGGGAGAAGGGCATCGTAGTGGTAGACGCCGACCGGCGGAAGCTGGACAATATGAGCCGAACCCACTCCCACCAGGGAGTCATCGCCCAGGCCGCCGTTCGGGAGTACGCCTCTGTGGACGACATCCTAGCCGCCGCCCGGGATAAGGACGAGCCCCCCCTTATCGTAGTATGTGACGAGCTATCCGACCCCCACAACCTGGGGGCGGTCATCCGTACCGCCGACGCCGCCGGCGCCCACGGAGTCATCATCCCCAAGCGCCGGTCTGCCGGTCTGACCGCCGTGGTCGCTAAGACCTCAGCCGGGGCTGTGGCCCACGTTCCTGTCGCCCGGGTGGCCAATCTGCCCACTGTGCTGAAGGAACTGAAGGAGGCGGGAGTCTGGGTATTCGGCACCGCCATGGATGGGTCCACCTCCCTGTACCATGCCGACCTGAAGGGCCCTGCCGCCATCGTCATCGGCAGCGAGGGGGAGGGGATGGGCCGCCTGGTGGGAGAGAGCTGTGACTTCACCGTTTCCATCCCTATGTTCGGCAAGATCAATTCCCTGAACGCCTCCGCCGCCGCCGCGGTCCTGCTGTATGAGGCTGTCCGCCAGCGAACAGGCAATTAGTCAGACTTGCAGGAGGAATTTTCTATGATGCCAATTAAGCCTTTTAACGGGTTGGAGGCCGCTATTTGCACCATCGCAATGGCTGTCGTCGGGTACCTCGTCGGGAGCCTGCTGGCCATCCCGGGTGCGGGCGCCGTAGTATTTGCTATTGCCACCATGGGTGGATTCCTCTTGAGCGCCATCCATCGTAACCAGTGACTGAATTTCAAATTTCAAGGAGCCTCCCATGAGCGACCGCGACGATAAAAAACGAAACGAGGACGACCTGGCGGAGATCCGCTCCCTCATCGGGGACACGGACACAGGCGGTTTCTCTCTGGAAGATATTTTGGCGGAATACGGGTCCGGCAAGGTTCCGGGCCGGGGTGCGGTCCCTGTTCCCCCCAAAAAGGAGCGGGAGCCGGAGGGACCTGACCTGCCCTGGCCGGAGGCTCCCCGCACCTCCCGGCGTGAGGGGAAGGTAGTTGCCTTTCCCGGGGGCCAGATACAGCAGCCTCCTGATGAGGAGGAGCTGCCTGATGAGGAGGAGCTGCCTGATGAGGAGGAGCTGCCTGATGAGGAGGAGCTGCCTGATGAGGAGGAGCTGCCTGACGAGGAGGAGCTGCCTCCCGACGAGGCTTCTCTCCCCAGTGAGGAGCCAGAGGAGCAGTTGGACGGCCCGGCGGCTGACAAAGAAGTCATTCCTTTTCCGGAGGAGGAGAGCGTCCTATCCGCCTTTCTCAAGGACCTGGGCAAAAAGGCCGACGACTATGCGGACCATATGTTTGAGGAGGACGAGGCCATCGACCACTCCGAGGTCCGCCGCCTGGAGAAGCTGATTCCAGGCACGGACCGGGAGGAGGAGCCGGAGGAGGTCCCCCGGTCCCGCCGTCCCAGGCCCCAGGACCCCCCTCCCCCGGACACGGACCCCCAGGAGCTGGCCCGGAGCTATCACAAGGGATTGGGCGGGGCCCGGCTGCGGGTACTGGCTGTGTTCCTCCTCTTTGCCCTCTCCCTGGTCCAACTGCTGGTACCCGCCCTGGGACTTGTATGGCTCCCCCCTCTGGACGACCTGTCCATCCAGCGTTGGATCGCCGTAGGCCTGCTGGCCGCGGGCGTACTGCTGGCCGGTGACGCGCTGGTGTCCGCCATTGGTCGGGCCTTCCATGGCAGGCTTGGGATGGATGTTCTGGCGGCCCTCTCGTGCGCCGCCACTCTGGCGGACGGCGCTGTGCTGGCTCTCCACCCCTCTCGTGGAAATCAGCTACCATACAGCGCGGTGGCCCTGGCCGGCCTGTTCTTCCTGCTCCACGGAGCCTATCACAAGCGGTGCGGCCTGCGGCTCTCCTGCCGAACCGCGGCCGCCTCCGCCACTCCCTATCGGGTCACCCTGGACGAGGGGAAATGGAACGGCCTGGACACCTATACCAAATGGTCCGGCACCCAGGAGGGCTTTGGCAGCCAGATCCAGGCTGACGATGGAGCCCAGCGTATTTTTCGCCGCTTCTGCCCCCTGCTACTGCTGGGCTGCCTGCTGCTTTCCCTGCTGACCTCGGTGGGGATTGGCCAGCCTGAGCATCTGTTATGGTGTCTGTCCGCCACCTTTACCGCCACCTCCGCCTTTGGAGGAAGCTTGATCTACGGCCGCTCCTTCCACAAGCTGGCCCGGCGTCTGGCCCAAAGCGGTGCCGCCCTGGCTGGCTGGCCAGGCATCTCCCGCTCCCGGAGGGGGGACCGAGTTCTCATCACGGATACCGATCTGTTCCCCCCCGGCTATGTAGAACTCAACGGAGTGAAGGTGTTGGGCAACTTCCCCATGGAGCGGGTGGTGGCCTATACAGCCACTCTCATCCGGAACTCCGGCAGCGGCCTGACCAAGCTGTTCCACGACCATCTCCGCGCTCTGGGAGGCCTGATGCGGAATGCCGACCACCTGTGCTGCTACGAGGGGGGCGGCCTGTCCGCCAATATCCGCGGAGACCAAGTGCTGGTAGGTTCCGCAGCCTTTATGAATCTGATGGATATTCCCCTCCCCCAGGGGTTAAACGTAAAGAGCGCCGTGTTCTGTGCCATCAACGGGGAGCTGGCCGGTATCTTTGCCTTGAGCTATTCCCTCCACGACACCATTTTTCCCGCTCTGGAGGAGCTGATGCGTGAGAAGATCGGCCCTGTGCTGGCCACCCGTGATTTTAATCTGATCCCCGCCATGCTTCACCAGCGTTTCAAGCTGGCGGCGGACAAAATGGACTTTCCTCCGGTGGAACGGCGGCGGGAGCTGTCCGATCCGGAGCAGCCCCACAGCGATGTCCTCACCGCTCTGTTGTGCCGGGAGGGGCTGTTTCCCTTTGCCGAGGCTGTGACGGCCGCCAAGCGACTGCGGTGGGCAACCCGGCTGGGCGCCATTATCTGCTGTGCCGGCTCCCTGCTGGGTCTGCTGCTGGCCGCCTATCTCACCTCTGTATCCGCCTATTCCTCCCTTTCCCCTCTGAATCTGCTCGTTTTCATGCTCACCTGGCTGTTCCCGGTATGGTTCCTGTCCGGGTGGGTCCACCGCTACTGATGGGACCTGATCTGAACGAATGAGGTGATCCTTTTGATTCGACTGGCCTGTGCTGACGACCTGGACGCCGTCGACGCCATCTATGACGCCATCCTGACTCTGGAGGAGGCCCGCCCCGTATCCTTCACCAACTGGCAGCGGGGCAAGTATCCCACTCTGGACCACGCCCGCCGTGCCATGGAGGAGCACACCCTCTGGCTGGCCGGGGAGGATGGGAAGTATTACGGCACCTTTATCCTCAACGGCATCCAGCTTCCGGAGTATGCCCAGATCCCCTGGCAGTTTCAGGCTCCGCCGGACCAGGTGGCCGTGATCCACACCCTGATGGTCCACCCGGACTGGTCTGGCCGGGGCAAGGGCCGGGAACTGGTCGCCTTCTGTGAGGAGGAGAGCCGCCGCCAGGGAAAATCTGTCATCCGGTTAGATACCCCGGAGGGCAACACCCCTGCCAATCTCATGTATGCCCGTCTGGGCTACC
>NZ_JAOQKF010000005.1:170651-177476 GCF_025567565.1 Muriventricola aceti
TTCCGAGATACGCCACTTTTTCCCTACCGCCCTTCTCTTGTCCACCCCCATCAGAAAGAAGGCAGCCAGGTTGACTGCCATCAGGTACAGGATCACAAGCTGTACAAGCTCCGGGGCCATCGCTCTCCCCCTCTCTTTCGCCATGTCGGCTTATATCGGGGTACAGTGTACCTCTTTTTCTCTCCCTTTGCAACCCGCTCTCCCGCGGCTCCCCAGCTCTTTTGGACCTCCTCCCTGCCAGAGCTGTCCTACGGGAAATTATTTTCCCTTTGGTCAAGATTTTTTCTCTTGTTTTACTTTTTAGCTAGACCTTAATCATCCTTTTTCATCCATTCTTCTTATGTTAATTTTCTTTGCTTTAATTCCCCTCCCCTTTACCCATGTTTTCCCATTTTATTTCTCTCTATTTGTTTACTTCGTCATCATGTCCATCCTTTTTATTCCGTTTTACAGAAAACTAAATATTTTTTTGTCCTTTTAGCTCTTTTTTCTCATTTTAATGTTTTTTCAGCAAAAAAGCTGTTGCAATATTTCCTGCAAATGGTATAATGATTCGTCAGCAAAATTATTGTACGCTCCCATGGAAAAGATATCTGGGAGGAAATGGTGGCGGCGTTGCGCCAGTTCTGTTCGGGCTAGGTCCGGGCGGCAGCAGATCGTCGTCGCGTAAGAAGAAAGGAATGAAGTTTACAAATGGCAACGAAATTCGTGTACCTCTTCTCCGAAGGCAACGGCAAGATGAAGGAGCTGTTGGGCGGCAAGGGCGCCAACCTGGCCGAGATGACCAGCCTTGGTATGCCTGTGCCCCAGGGCTTCACCATCACCACCGAGGCCTGCACCCAGTACTATGAGGACGGCGAAAAGATCAACGACGAGATCCAGGCTCAGATCATGGAGTATATCGTCAAGATGGAGGAGATCACCGGCAAGAAGTTCGGCGATCTGGACAACCCCCTGCTGGTTTCTGTCCGTTCCGGCGCCCGGGCCTCCATGCCCGGTATGATGGACACCATCCTGAACCTTGGTCTGAACGAGGACGTGGTGGATGTCATTGCCAAGAAGTCCAATAACCCCCGCTGGGCTTGGGACTGCTATCGCCGCTTCATCCAGATGTATTCCGACGTTGTCATGGAAGTGGGTAAGAAGTATTTTGAGGAGCTCATTGACAAGATGAAGGAACAGCGGGGCGTCACTCAGGACGTGGAGCTCACCGCTGACGACCTGAAGGAGCTGGCCAGCCAGTTCAAGGCCGAGTACAAGTCCAAGATCGGCTCCGACTTCCCCAGCGACCCCAAGGAGCAGCTGATGGGCGCCATCAAGGCCGTCTTCCGCTCCTGGAACAATCCCCGTGCCATCGTGTACCGCCGCATGAACGATATTCCCGGCAGCTGGGGCACCGCCGTCAACGTCCAGTCCATGGCCTTCGGCAACATGGGCGACGACTGCGGTACCGGCGTTGCCTTTACCCGTAACCCCGCCACCGGCGAGAAGAAGCTGATGGGCGAGTTCCTGACCAACGCCCAGGGCGAGGACGTTGTGGCCGGCGTTCGCACCCCCATGCCCATCCAGGAGATGGCCGACAAGTTCCCCGAGGCCTTTGCCCAGTTCCAGGACGTGTGCCAGCGCCTGGAGAACCATTACCGGGATATGCAGGACATGGAGTTCACCGTAGAGAACGGCAAGCTCTATATGCTTCAGACTCGTAACGGCAAGCGCACCGCCGCCGCCGCTCTGAAGATCGCCTGCGATCTGGTGGATGAGGGTATGATCAGCGAGCAGGAGGCTGTTGCCATGATCGACCCCCGCAACCTGGACACCCTGCTCCATCCCCAGTTCGACCCCGCCGCTCTGAAGAAGGCCGCCCCTGTGGCCACCGCCCTGCCCGCCTCCCCCGGCGCCGCCTGCGGCAAGATCGTCTTTACCGCTGACGACGCCAAGGCTTGGGCCGAGCGGGGTGAGAAGGTGTGTCTGGTCCGTCTGGAGACCAGCCCCGAGGATATCGAGGGCATGGTCGCCTCCCAGGGCATCCTCACTGTCCGTGGCGGTATGACTTCTCACGCCGCCGTGGTAGCCCGCGGCATGGGCACCTGCTGCGTGTCTGGCTGCGGCGCCATCAAGATGGACGAGGCCAACAAGCAGTTTGAGCTGGACGGCCGCACCTACCGTGAGGGCGACTGGATCAGCCTGGACGGCTCCACCGGCAACATCTACGGTGAGGCCATCCCCACTGTGGACGCTTCTATTTCCGGCGAGTTTGGCCGTATCATGGCTTGGGCTGATAAGTTCCGCCAGCTGAAGGTCCGCACCAACGCCGACAACCCCCGTGATACCGCCCAGGCCGTCAAGTTCGGCGCCGAGGGCATCGGCCTGTGCCGCACCGAGCATATGTTCTTTGAAGCCGACCGTATCCCCGCCATTCGGGAGATGATCTGCTCCGATACCGTGGAGCAGCGCGAGAAGGCTCTGGCCAAGCTTGAGCCCATGCAGCAGGGCGACTTTGAGGCCATGTACGAGGCTCTGGAGGGCCGTCCCATGACCATCCGTTTCCTGGATCCCCCGCTGCACGAGTTTGTTCCTACCGAGGAGGCCGATATCGCCCAGTTGGCCCAGGATATGGGCAAGAGCGTGGCCGACATCAAGGCCATCATCGCCAGCCTGCACGAGTTCAACCCCATGATGGGCCACCGCGGCTGCCGTCTGGCGGTCACCTATCCTGAGATCGCCGCCATGCAGACCCGGGCTGTCATCAAGGCCGCCCTCAATGTCCAGGCCAAGCACCCCGACTGGAAGATGGTCCCCGAGATCATGATCCCCCTGGTAGGCGAGGTCAAGGAGCTGGCCTTCGTCAAGAACGTGGTGGTCAAGGTGGCCGACCAGCTGATCGCTGACGCCGGCTCCGACATGAAGTACCTGGTGGGCACTATGATCGAGATTCCCCGTGCCGCCCTCACTGCCGACGAAATCGCCAAAGAGGCCCAGTTCTTCTCCTTCGGCACCAACGACCTGACCCAGATGACCTTCGGCTTCTCCCGTGACGACGCCGGCAAGTTCCTGGAGTCCTACTACTCCAGCAAGATCTATGAGAGCGACCCCTTCGCCCGCCTGGACCAGAACGGCGTAGGCCGCTTGGTGGAGATGGCCTCCAAGCTGGGCCGTCAGACCCGCCCCGACCTGAAGCTGGGCATCTGCGGCGAGCACGGCGGCGACCCCTCCTCTGTGGAGTTCTGCCACAATACCGGGCTGGACTATGTGTCCTGCTCCCCCTTCCGGGTGCCCATCGCCCGTCTGGCCGCTGCCCAGGCCGCGATTAAGAATCCCCGCGCCTGATTCCTCCCCTGGTTTCTGAATCCGGTTCTCTCCAATAAGAATAACAGGCACACCGTCCAGTGGACGGTGTGCCTGTTTCTTTGGTTCCGCCTTATTCCCGGCCAGGTTCTCCCCTGTCCGTTTCCTTTCCCGGTAGCCTGTTCACCAAAAATTATTTCAATTTTTTTAATTAAATTGATTGACGCTCCCCCGGAACAGTGGTATCATCAGTCCGTTCAATTTTGAAGAAGTAGGATTTGATATCACTATGCATCCTCTGAAAAAGCTTACCTGCCGCGCTTTTCAGCTGGCCTTCCGGCTGGCGCTCCCCTTTCTCCCCTACCGGGAGCCCAAACAGTTGGACGGACTGGACTCCATCCCTCCGCTACTCAAAGGGAGTGGGGTGGGCTCCGTCCTGCTGGTCACCGACCGTTCCGTCCGCTCCCTGGGCCTTACGGCCCCTCTGGAGAAGTCCTTGGCCGAGGAAGGCATCATCTGCGCTGTCTATGACGGCACCGTGTCCAACCCCACTATCCAAAATGTGGAGGAGGGCCGGCAGCTCTATCTGGACAGCGGAGCCCAGGCCATCATCGCCGTGGGCGGTGGCTCGGTCATGGACTGCGCCAAGGGCGTGGGGGCCCGGATCGCTCGGCCCCGTAAGCCGGTGCGGAGAATGAAGGGCCTGCTGCGGGTGCTTGTGCCCACCCCTTTGACGATTGCCGTTCCCACCACCGCCGGTACGGGAAGCGAGGCCACCCTGGCCGCTGTCATTACTGACCCGGAGAAAAAGCACAAGTACCCCATCAACGACTTTGCCCTCATCCCCGACTACGCGGTGCTGGACCCGAAGATCACCCTGGGCCTGCCCCCCTTTATTACCGCTACCACAGGAATGGACGCCCTGACCCATGCCATTGAGTCCTACATTGGCCAGACCACTACCAAGCTGACCCAAGCTATGTCCGAGGAGGCCGCCCGCCTCATCGTCCATAATCTGCCCCGGGCCTTTGCCGATGGCACGGATCTGGAGGCCCGCCGGGCCATGCTCCGGGCCGCCTACTGCGCTGGGGTGTCCTTTACCCGATCCTATGTGGGCTATGTCCACGGGCTGGCCCACTCCCTGGGAGGCCAGTACGGCGTCCCCCACGGGCTGGCTAACGCCGTCATCCTGCCCTATTTTCTGGAGGAATACGGCCCCGCCTGCTGGGAAAAACTGGGTAAGCTGGCCAAAGCGGCTGGGCTGGCCCAGGAGGGGGACTCTGCCCAGCAGAGCGCCCTGGCCTTCATCGCCTGGATCAAAGAAGCCAATCGGACCATGGGCATCCCGGAGACGATTGCCGAGCTCCGGGCCGAAGATATCCCCGCTATGGCCCGCCACGCGGACCAGGAGTGCAATCCCCTCTATCCCGTACCCCGGCTCATGGATCGTCAGGAGTTGGAGATCATGTATCAAAAGCTGATGGCAAAGGAGGCATCCCCATGGATATCCAAGCCCTCGTCCAGGACCAGCGGGCCCATTTCCAAACTGGCCAGACGTTTAGCCTAGCTGTCCGCCGGCGGGCTTTGGACAAGCTGCGTCAGGCCATTCTGGCCCATGAGGCGGACATCAATAGCGCCCTGGCGGCCGACCTGAACAAGTCTGCCACCGAGAGCTATATGTGTGAGGTGGGGATGACCCTGGCCGAGCTGAACTATGTAAGGAAGCACCTAGCCCGCTGGATGCGGGACCGAAAGGCAGCCACCCCCTTAGCCCAGTTCCACGCCAAAAGCTTCACGGTGGCCGAGCCCTATGGAGTGGTCCTTATCATGTCCCCCTGGAACTACCCCTTTATGCTGACCCTGGAGCCCCTCATCGGGGCCATCGCCGCGGGCAACTGCTGTGTGGTGAAGCCCTCAGCCTACTCCCCCGCCACCTCCAACCTCATCCGCGCCATCCTGGCGGAGTGCTTTCCCCCGGAATTCGTCTGTGTGGTAGAGGGAGGCCGGGCGGAAAACCAGGCCCTGCTGGACCAAAAATTTGACTATATCTTTTTTACCGGCGGGGTGGCCGTGGGGCGGGAGGTCATGTCCAAGGCGGCCCGCCACCTCACCCCCGTCACCCTGGAGTTGGGGGGCAAAAGCCCCTGCGTGGTGGACGCCACCGCCAAGCTGGACCTGGCTGCCAAGCGGCTGGTATTCGGCAAGCTGCTCAACTGCGGCCAGACCTGCGTGGCCCCTGACTATCTGCTCATCGACGGCCGGGTGAAGGACCAATTTCTATCCCATGTCAAAAAGTGGATGACCGCCATGTATGAGCAGGATCCCCTGGACAATCAGGGCTATGTGCGGATGATAAACCGCAAGCACTATGACCGGGTGATGGGCCTCATTGACCCGGCCAAGGTGGTCTATGGCGGCCGGGGGGACCCGGACACCTTGAAAATACAGCCCACTATCTTGGACGGTGTGTCCCCGGAGGACCCGGTAATGCAGGAGGAGATTTTCGGCCCCCTGCTCCCTGTCCTCACCTATGACACCCTGGACCGGGCGGTGGAGTTCATCAACAGCCGCCCCCATCCCCTGGCCCTATATCTGTTTTCCGAGGATCGGGCCGCCCAGGAGCGGTTCCTCCGCCAAGTCCCCTTTGGCGGGGGCTGCGTCAACGACACAATTATCCATCTGGCTACCAGCCGGATGGGCTTTGGAGGTGTGGGTGACAGCGGCATGGGCAGCTACCACGGCAAACTGAGCTTTGATACCTTCTCCCACCGGAAAAGCGTGGTGAAGAAGTCCACCTGGATGGATCTGCCGGTGCGCTATGCACCATATACCGCCCTTCAGGAGAAGCTGCTTCGCCTCTTTCTGCGCTGAAACCGTCCTCTTTCTGAGGCCTCCTATGGCCCAGGGCGGCCCGCATTTGTGGTCTTGCTCCTGCGGGTCCGAAGCCGCCAGCAGGACAAAGGCCATTGCGGATGAAATCTGATAACAAAAACACCCATCTAATTTTACTCAGATGGGCGTTTCTTATCATGGTCGAATCATTCGAAGGGGTTACATGTTCTTTCCGCGCTCGATTGGGCCATTTTCTTTTTCGTATTCGTCAAGGTGCTTCAGCAGTACATATTCAATATAATTCGTCATAGAGCGGTGTTCAGCCGTAGCCAGGACCCCGATCCTATCAAATACATCGTCCGACATACGCAACGTAAACACTCGTTTGATAGTGGCCATATTGCCCGCCCCTTTCTATTTTCGAATATATCATAGTGTAATAACACAAAAATATATACAGTCTATTGACAGCTAAATGCTATCACTTTATAATGTTGAAAAAATGTGAAAGGGGTTGAGTATCGTCGAAAAGTTGCAACAACTTGTCCGCCTGGGCAAAAAGCTCTCGAGTGTCGGCTCCGAACTCAGGCTTGCCCAAAAGGGACTGGAAAAATGGCGGATGACTATGGACTAAGCTCTCCTCAGGCCATCGACTTTTCCAAACACTGCGACAAACTGTCATCCAGATTCACCGCATTGGAAGATGAT
>NZ_JAOQKF010000005.1:177738-216599 GCF_025567565.1 Muriventricola aceti
CCCACCAGGTCGCCGTCCTTCTTGTGAATGCGTTCCTTAATGGCCTCCTTCAGGGCATCGCCGGACAGGTCAGCAAAGTCGTTATCCGCCAGATACTTCAGCTTCAGCTCGTTGGGGGTCCCCTCCAGACCGGCGGTATAGGCGGGAGATACTACCGGGTCGGCCAGCTCCCAGATCTTGCCCACCGGATCCTTGAAGGCACCGTCTCCGTACACCATGACCTCCACATGCTTCCCAGTCTTTTCCAGCAGCTTCTTCTGAATGGCCTCCACCAGATCCTGGCACTCCCGGGGGAATAGCTTGACCTGGTCCTCCGTAGCCTTGTTGGAGCCCAGCAGGCCGTACTTGGCGTTATAGCCGCTGCCGTCAACCGGGGCAGTCATAATCTCGTCCAGGCCAAAGACCTTCTCCGCCCCGCCCTGCTTTAGCAGACGCTTGGTGCGCTGACGAGTGTGGATGTCACAGCACAGCACATTCTTGGTGTATCCCAAGATAGCCCGCGGATCGTTGGCAAAGATTACCTCCACCTCAGCGCCGCTCTCCCGAATCAGCTGCTGATAGTATTCCACATAGTCCACGCCGGTGAAGGGGTGCTTCTCATAGCCGAACAGTTCCCGGTATTTCTCCAGAGACAGGACATCCTTATAGGGGTCCACGCCGCGCTCATCCAAGGCATCCAAACTGACCAAGTGGTTGCCCACCTCGTCCGAGGGATAACTGAGCATCAGGACGATCTTCTTGGCCCCCTTGGCGATGCCCCTTAGGCAGATGGCAAAGCGGTTGCGGCTGAGAATGGGGAAGACAACGCCCACGGTCTGGCCGCCCAGCTTGGCCTTCACATCGCCGGCGATATTGTCCACCGAGGCATAGTTG
This sequence comes from Muriventricola aceti, assembly GCF_025567565.1. NCBI lineage: Bacteria > Bacillati > Bacillota > Clostridia > Eubacteriales > Oscillospiraceae > Muriventricola > Muriventricola aceti. The sequence goes on from NZ_JAOQKF010000005.1 coordinate 178,612, forward strand.
CCCTGGGAGCGGGCCACGATAGCCTCAGTCATGGCAACCACGTCACGGTCCCGGATGGCGAAGCCGTCGTCAGCGGCCGCCTCCAGCACGGAATTGGTGACGATCTCCACCAGGTCATCACCGCTGCGGATGATAGGGGCCCGCAGGCCGCGGGAAACGGTACCGACCATACGACTCATGTTGGAACACTCCTTATCGTTTCATGTGTATCATTTCATCAGATGGGGAACATCTGTCCCCAATTTTTTAGTATAGCAAGAAATGTTCAAAAAGTAAATAAAAAATAGCTCTCCCTGGGCTTCTTTGGCATCCAAAGTTTCACGGACAAAGGCGCCGCCCCTCTGTGCAAATGGACGGCCAAAAAATTTTTTGGACTGTGCGGGAACTTTTCTCTCCCCAATACGTCTATTAAAAGCAAAGGGACAGGAACGCCCCACAAAAAGGAAAAGGAGCGATTATAATGAACAAGAAGCTAACCGCCGTCGTACTGAGCGGTGCCGTCGTCTGGCTGATGGGCGCCCACGCGCTGGCCGCACAGCCGGCAGGCCAGTCTGATATCATTCCAATCTCCGCCCCTGTGGAGGACATCGCCATGACAGACAGCGCGCTTTACTACGGAACCGTGTCCGCCATCTCCACGGAGGAGGACGGAACCATTTCCCGCTTGACTATGGAGTCTGAGGCCCATGGACAGTATGTGATGAATCTCTCCCCAGACACCGTATGGGTAGACGCTGGAAATAAAACCGCCGCTGATCCCTCCACGGTGAAGGTGGGCGACAGACTGTATGTGTACCACAGCCACGTCTCCACCCGCTCTCTCCCTCCCCAGTCCGCCGCCTTCGCCGTGGTCGTTAACGTGCCCCAAGATATGGGTGCGCCCCACTACCACGTCGTAAATAATGTGGTGTCCCAGGAGGATGGCTCTGTGAAGTTCTCTGTGGACAATGGAGGACTCATTCTCTCCGTATCCGTAGATACCGGCCTGTCCGCCTACGAGGGGGACGCCCCCGCCCTGGCTGATATCCAGGCCGGTGACCGCATCATGGCCTGGTACGATATCGTACTCACCTCCTACCCCGGTCAGAGTGGCGCCAGCCATATCATGCTCCTGCCCGCTAAGGCCGAGGATCTGCCCAAGCCTGAGGAGGGCGCCCAGCTGACTATGGAGTTGGACGGCAAAGTACCCAACATGGTAGGCCGCTATGAGAGCGGCGTGGCTATGGTTCCCGTGGCCGCCGTCGCCCAGGCTCTGGGCCTGGACGTGACTTACACCCCCAATACAGACGAGGGCGCCTTGGTCACCGTGGAGAGCGACCAGTTCCGGGTCAGCCTGTACCTGGACCGGCAGATCATCACCGGCGTCACCAAGATTGAAGGGGCCGTAGGCGCCACCGGCCCCCTGGACTATGGCAAGGCCCCCTATGTGGTCGCCCCTGGCACCACCTGGGCGCCCGCCGAGATCTTCAAGATGCTGGGCAGGACTGTCACCCTGGAGGGCACCAATCTTATCATTGAGTGATTTGAGCCTGAATCAAGAAATAGACCATACAAAAAGGGAGCCGCTTCCTGGTGAAGCGGCTCCCTTTTCCAATGTCCGGCCCGCTAGGGGCTGACAAGTGAGACTCCAAACACAGGTACACACACGGGGTGATGCCAGATTTATTAACATAAGATTTTATTTGCCTAGTCCTTTTGGTGGTACGGCCCGAATACTATTTCCAGTTGTTTGAGCGGCTGTGTGTGCTGTACGCAGCGTACAGGGCGCTGGCGATAAATTTTATAACACCCATTACAGGCAAAGCAGCGGCTCTCCGCCTCTGGATTTTCCTTCATGCGGGAGATAAAATCAGGCTGGCAGATCAGGCTTCGGCTAAATGACACAAAGGGGAACCCGGCTTCCAGCACCTGTTCCGCTGTCTTACGGGAGAAAACTCCTCCTACTGGAATCAGCGGCACCTCAACGCCCTCTCTGGCCTCCATGATCTCATGGAGAAAGAATGGCTTTTTCTCCCCTGCCCGGGTGGCAAAATCAAGTCCGCTGATCTCTATTCCGTCTACGCCGGCCCCCTGGCAGAGCCGCAGAAGAGCACGCAGATCTCCGCATCCATTGGAGTCCACCTTGACCAGCAGCGCAAACTCCGGCCCACAGGCCGCGCGCACGCCAGCCAGAATTCTTGCCGGCAGGCGGAAGCGATTCTCCAGGCAGCCGCCATAGCTGTCTGTCCGGTGATTCTCCTGGGGGTTCAGAAAATTGGACAGGAGATAGCCGTGGGCATGGTGGACCTGCACCCCGTCCAGTCCGGCCGCCTGGCATATCCGTGCTCCGTCAATGAACTGCTCTACCAGTTGGTCCAGCTCTTCCTCCGTAAAATCATCCGGTCCCTTTGGACGGCATCCGTTGACTCTCTCCATTCCCTTCAGTCCGCTGTGACTGATCTGGGCCACAATCCGGCCGCCAGCCCGGTGTACCTCCTCCGCGGCCTGGCGCAACAGGCTGTGGTCAATCCGCCGGTCCAACACCACCTGTCCCTCGTCGGCGCGCTGAGAGCGGTCTACCGTCATATGGCCAGTAATAATAAGACCTACTTCCCGCTCGGCTAGCTCCCTCTGCACCTGGACCCAGGCTGGCGTGATCTGCCCATCCAGGGTCGAGAGGTGCTCATTGGTCGCTGAACGGACCGTCCTATTTTTTAAGTGGAGAGGCCCAAGCCGGGCCGTTTCAAACAGTTTGTAATGCATACACTCCTCACCATCCATCCAAATATTCCTGTGGGCTTACAGGTCTTTCCCAGTAATACGGGCAGTGCGCCCCAGCTTGTTCCACTCCCGGTTTCCCTGGTTGTGCTGGGCCACCAGCTTGGCAATCTGCCCCTGGCTCTCCTCCACCTCCGCCTTGAAGGCTCTGGCGGACAGGCGCAGAGCCCCGTGGCCCAGAATGATCATCTGCTCCAGCCCGTCGGAGGTGGCCACCCGCACCCGATGGTCTCTCCCCAGGTCATAGGTCGTTTTTTCAATATAGGCGTCGGCAGTTTCCGCCTCCTTGGTGTACACCACATAGATACCGTTGACCTTTTCCACCGAGCCTGGGTTCCCCTTCACTTTATAGGCATCAAAGACCAAAATGACCACACAGTTTCGAAAGCCCTGGTAGTTGGACAGGATATCAGCCAGCGTAGAACGGGCGGCAGCCACGTCCTGCTGCGCTATCCGCTTCAGCTCCTCCCAGGCGAAAATGATGTTGTATCCGTCCACAAGCAGGTACTCCGGCCCAGTCTTTTGGGCACGGATGGCGTACTTCTCGTCGCTGAGGCTGGTCCGCGCCGGCTTTTTCTGGGGTTGGAAGGCCCGCGGCTCCACCTTGCCATAGGTCCGCTCGAAAATGGCCTGGAGTTCCTTGTCCTGCTCCAGACTTCCGCTAGAGTAGGTCCGCTGTCTGCCGGCGGGAGGGGCCTCAGCCTGCCGTGGGCGCTCCAGCCCTAGGCGCAGGCCGCTGTCCACGTGCATATGGTCCCGTACCTCGCTCCATTTCACGTTGACGCCTGCCCCATGGGAACAGAACACAGAGTCGGGGGTATTTTCCACATCCCGCTCCGGGTCGTAGCTAAATTGGGCAACGATGCTCTCCTGGTCAGCACAGGGTTCATAGCCCCGAAGCGCACAGTTTAAGCGGCCACGGCCTCGGGTGTAGGAGGCCACCTCCCGCCAGTAGTTCCGCAGGCCAGCCACCGGCCCGTGACCGGAGAGGAGGACCAGCTCTCCCTCCTGTTCTGGGGCGTCCACAGCTCCCCCCATGGCCTGGAGGTCGGTCATGGCCCGGCCCACACAGTCCGGGGGCAGCTCCAGTTGGAATTCGTAATGGGGCTCCAGCAGAATACTCTCCGCCTGCATCAGCCCCTGGCGCACCGCTCGGTAGGTGGCCTGGCGGAAGTCGCCCCCCTCGGTGTGTTTCAGATGGGCCCGGCCGGCCACCAGTGTGATCTTCATGTCCGTTATGGGGGAGCCGGTGAGCACTCCCTGGTGCTCCTTCTCTTTGAGATGAGTGAGAATCAACCGCTGCCAGTTCAGGTCCAGCTGGTCCGCCGAGCAGGAGGAGGCAAAGCGCAGCCCGCTTCCCCGCTCCCCCGGCTCCAGCAGCAGGTGTACCTCGGCATAGTGGCGCAGGGGCTCGAAGTGGCCTACCCCCTCCACTGGGCCAGAGATCGTCTCCCGGTAAACGATGGATCCAGCTCCGAAGGACACCTCCACCCCGAACCGCTCCCGGATCAGACGGGTCATCACCTCCAGCTGTATCTCGCCCATAAGTCGGAGATGTATCTCTCCCAGAGCCTCGTTCCACACCACCCGGAGCTGGGGGTCCTCCTCCTCTAACTGCCGAAGGTTCCGCAGTATGGCGTGGACATCACACCCATGGGGCAGGATCACCTGGTAGGTGAGAGGTGGCTCCAGCTCCGGCTCCCACCGCCCGGCTTCCCCTCCAAGCCCATCCCCAGGCCGGGTATGGGTCAGGCCGGTCAGGGCGCACACCGTGCCAGCTGGCGCCTCGTCCACAGTCTGATATTTGGGTCCGGAGTAGATCCGGATCTGGTTGACCTTCTCCTGCCAGCCCTCTCCTCCCAAAGCGGTCCGGACCCGGAGCGTGCCGCCGGTGACCTTCACATAGGTCAGCCGGTCGCTGCCGTCCCTGGCGATCTTGAACACCCGCGCCCCAAACTCCGGACCATACTGGGGAGCAGAGGCGTAAGTAGCCAGGCCGTCCAGCAGCTCCCCCACCCCCTCCAGCTTGAGCGCGGAGCCAAAGAAGCAGGGAAAGATGAGCCGACGGGTCACCAGATCGGCCACATCCTCCTCTGTGACTTCCATTCCCTCCAGATAGTGTTCCAATAGCGCCTCGTCGCAGGCGGCTAGATCCTCTTGAATTGATCCGATCCCCCGAGAGAAATCCAGGCAGCCGCTGTCCAGTCTGGCCTGGAGCTGGGCCAGCAGGGCGTCTCGGTCGCTGCCCGCCAGGTCCATCTTGTTTATAAATAGAAACGTGGGTATTTTGTGCTTGTCCAACAGCTTCCACAGCGTGCGGGTATGGCCCTGGATGCCGTCAGTGCCGCTGACCACCAAAACGGCGCAGTCCAGCACCTGGAGAGATCGCTCCATCTCCGCGGAGAAATCCACATGCCCTGGGGTGTCCAGCAGGGTGAAGGCTGTTCCCCCATAGGAGAACTCCGCCTGCTTGGAGAAGATGGTGATGCCTCTCTCCCGCTCCTGAGTATCTGTATCCAGAAAGGCGTCCTGATGATCTACCCGCCCCAGCTTCCGCAGGGCACCGCTCAGATACAGCAGCCCCTCGGAGAGTGTGGTCTTGCCGCTATCCACATGGGCCAAAACCCCCATTACGATCCTTCTCATTTTATGGCTGTCCCGCCTTCCGCACTTCTCATTTTTATCCAGCATACAATGTCCCCGGTCCACTGTCAAGGTAGTTCCCTTCCCATTTTTTCCACTTTCCGGCTACTTTCTCTGGACTTTTACATAGAAATGCGGTATACTATGTCGTTCTTACCATAGATAGCATTGGCAGGAGGTCCCCTGTGTATCAATTTTTATTTATCTTTTTCGTCTACGCCTTTCTGGGCTGGTGTACCGAGGTCAGCTATGCCGCCCTGGTCACGGGCCGCTTTGTCAACCGGGGATTTCTCAACGGCCCCTGGTGCCCTGTCTACGGCTTTGGAGTGGTCATCGTGCTGGCCTTTCTGGAGCCTCTGAAGAGCAACCTCCTGCTGCTGTTCCTGGGTTCCGTTGTCTTGACCTCCGCTCTGGAATGGGCCACTGGCTTTGTGCTGGAAAAAATATTTCATCAGCGCTGGTGGGATTACTCTGACCAGCCCTTCAACCTCAACGGCTATATTTGTCTCCGGTTTTCCATTGCCTGGGGTCTGGCCTGCTTGTTCGTAGTCAAGCTCCTCCACCCCTCAGTCCTACTGGTCATCCGGCTGGTACCAAGGGGACTTGGCTGGACGCTGCTGGCCCTTCTGGCCGCTGTCATGGCGGTGGACCTGGCCGCCACGGTCCGTACCATCGCCAAGCTCAACCGCCGCCTCTCTCAGTTGGACCAGCTGGCTGCCAAAATCAAGGACGCCTCCAACGATTTTGGAGAGGACCTGGCCGAGCGAGTGCTGGATGCCGCTGAGAAAGGATCCGACTGGAAGGAGGAACTGGAGGAGCTCACCGACCGCCTTGCCCAGCGCCAGGAGGGCTTGCGGGAGGACCTGGGCGATCTCAGGGAAGACCTTCAGGATCATTTGGAGGAGCGCCGGGAGCAATACCGCCGCCAGCTTCAGGATTGGAAGGAGAGTATTCAGGAGCTGCTGGACCGGGACAGCTTTGGCCAGTACCGGCTGTTCAAGGCCTTCCCTGGGCTCCGTTCCACCCGGTACAAGGAGGCGCTGGAGCGGCTGCGCCGACGCATGGGCCAGTAGCAAATATTCCGTTGTAATTTTTTCCACTTTATGATAGCATAATGATAATCATAATCAAAAAGGAGGCCATTTCTGTGGAGGAACTGCTGGATCTCAAGGACCGTATGGAGCGGGAGCGTCCCACCCCCTGGGAGGAGTTGCCGGACCTGGCCCTGTATATGGACCAGATCATCGCCTATATGCCCCGGCAGCTGATCCGCTTTGGCGAGGGGGAGTCCCTGACCTCCGCCATGGTCAACAACTATATCAAGGACGGGTTGGTCCCCCGTGCGGACGGCAAGCGGTACGGCCCGGTCCACCTGGGCTACCTCACCGCGGTGTGCGCCCTGAAAAAGGTACTCTCTGTCCGGGATACCGGCGTTCTTATCAGCGCCGGCCGTAAAGCCAAAGGGCAGGACCCAGAGGCGCTGTACAACTACTTCTGTTCCGCTCTGGACCGAGCTTTGACCGATACTGCCCAGAGCTTTGACGCCGATGCCCAGCGAGAGGATCTGCCCCGCATCGCTCTAGACCTGGCCCTGCGGAGCTATGCCAACCAGCTGGCCTGTGCCCGGATCCTGGATATCCTCCAGTCCTTCGGACCGGCGGAACACAAAAAGCCCAAGAAATGACCTGTTGAAGACATCTTCTCCCCATTTCTTATCCTCTTCCCAAGGAGCGTGTTTATTATGTCAGACTTTGTTATCCTTACTGACTCCTCTGCCGATCTCAGCGCCGATATGGTTCGAGATCTGGGCGTTCAGGTCCTGCCGCTCAGCTTTGAGATGGACGAAAAGATCTACCATAACTACCCCGACAACCGGGAGATGGACCCCCACCAGTTTTACGAGCTGCTGCGGAACGGCCATACCGCCACCACTTCCGCGGTCAACGTAGCCCAGTATACGGAGCTCATTGAGCCCTTACTCCAGGCGGGACAGGATATCCTGATCCTGGCCTTCTCCTCCGGTCTGTCCACCACCTTCAGTTCCTCGGCCATCGCGGTGGACGAATTGCGGGAAAAATACCCTGAGCGCAAGGTGTATACTGTGGATACCCTGTGTGCCTCCCTGGGACAGGGCATGTTGGTGTGGCTGGCCGTTCAGGAACAGCGGAAGGGCCGCTCCATCGAGGAGGTCCGGGACTGGGTGGTGAGCCATAAGCTATCTATCTGCCACCAGGTGACGGTGAACGACCTCCACTTTCTGAAGCGGGGCGGCCGTATCTCCGCCACCACCGCCGTCGTGGGCTCCATGCTTCAGATCAAGCCCATTATCCATGTGGACGACGAGGGTCATCTCATCAACATCGGCAAGACCCGTGGCCGTGCCGCCGCATTGAAGGCCCTGGTGGATAAGATGGAGCTGACCGCTGTTGACCCCGCCGACCAGACCGTGTTCATTAGCCACGGCGACTGTTTGGAGGACGCCGAAATGGTGGCTCAGATGGTGCGGGACCGCTTTGGGGTCCAGACCATCTATATCAACTATGTGGGCCCTGTGATCGGCGCCCACACTGGTCCGGGCGTGGTGGCTCTGTTTTATGTAGGTTCTGAGCGCTGACCACACCCTACGCCGCAGAGCGGTGAAAAATGAACATTCAGGAGGATCAACATGGCCGATATCAAATGGCTGGAGATCACCGTCAATACCACCCCCGACCAACTGGACCAGGTGTCCGCCAAACTGACTGCCGCTGGTATGGATGGACTGGTCATCGAGGATGAAGGAGATTTTCTCCAGTTTCTGGAGCAGAACCGGCAATACTGGGACTATGTGGACCAGGAGCTGCTGGACCGGATGAAGGGAGTCACCCGGATCAAATTCTATGTCACGGATGACACCGACGGCCGGGAGCAACTGGCCCGCTATACCCGTGGACTAGATCAAGAGTATACTGTCACCCCCCTTACGGACGACGACTGGGCATATAGCTGGCAGAAATACTACAGGCCTCTTGCGATTGGCCAGCGGCTGTATGTGGTTCCCCAGTGGGAACGGGAGGAGCCTATCCCCCAAGGCCGCAGCCCGCTGTATCTCAACCCCGGCCTCACCTTTGGAACCGGGTCCCACGCCTCCACCCAGTTATGCCTGGAGGGAGTGGAGGAGCACACCGCCCCCGGACGGCCAGTGCTGGACCTGGGCTGCGGCAGCGGCATCCTCTCCATCGCCGCTCTGTGCCTGGGGGCCAGCACCGCAGTCGCCGTGGACATTGATCCCAAGGCGGTGGACGTGGCCTATGAAAATGCCGCCCTCAACGGCATCGGGAAGGACCGGTATACCGTCCGGGCCGGGGATGTCCTCTCTGACCGCTCCCTGGCCGGCGAGTTGGCCCGGCAGCGGTACCATCTGGTGCTGGCCAATATCGTAGCCGACGTCATTATCCCCCTATCCGCCCAAGTCCCCCGCCTGTTGGAAGAGGACGGGGTGTTCCTGTGCTCCGGCATCATCGACACCCGTGCCCACGAGGTGGAAGAAGCCCTTGTAAAAAATGGACTGACCGTCACTCGCCGCCGGGAGAAAAACGGCTGGGTGGCTCTGGAGTCTAAACTGGGCTAAACCCCAACCTCCGCAGAAAGGAGCCCCTCCTATGGACCGCGCCATTGTCATTCGTCCCCAATTTCCCTCCAATAGAAGGGTCATCGCTGTCAGCGATATTCACGGCAACCTGCCCTTTTTTCAGGCTCTAATGGACCAAATCAGGCTGTCCCCTGAGGATATCCTGGTGTTGGTGGGGGATATGCTGGAAAAAGGGCAGGACAGTCTGGCTCTGCTGCGCCATCTTATGGAGCTGCCACGGACTCACACCGTCTATCCCCTGTGCGGCAACTGCGACGGTCTGGTCCACCGCTTCTTTGAAACAGACGAGCTGGATGAGCACTTTTTTTCCGTCTATCTGCCCCAGCACCCCGAATCCACTCTCCGGCAGATGGCTCGGGAGGGCGGCTTTGAACAGCTGGAGGATCTGCCCCGGCTGCGTGAGGACCTGCGGCGGGCTTTTCCACGGGAGCGGGCCTGGCTGGCTTCGCTGCCCACCATTCTGGAAACCGAGCATCTGGTCTTTGTCCACGGGGGTATTCCCTCCCTGGAAAGGATGGAGGAGTTGGACCGCTGGCGGTGCATGAAAAACGACGATTTTCTGGGACAGGGCCGGTCTTTTCCCAAGTGGGTCATTGTGGGCCACTGGCCAGTGACGCTATACGACCCCAACATTCCCTCCGCCGCCCCCATCCTGCTCCGGGATCGGAAAATCGCCTCTATCGACGGCGGCTGTGTGCTGAAGCTGGACGGCCAGCTCAATGCCCTGATCCTCCCCTCTGAGGACTCGGAGGAATTCAGCTGGGACGCCTTTGATGGACTGCCCGTCGCCGTTGCTCTGGATGGGCAGTCCCCCTCCTCCGACTCAGTCAACGTCCGCTGGGGCCGAAGCGGCCTGGAACTGCTGGAGAAGGGAGAGGACACCTCCCTATGCCGCCACCTGGAAACAGGCCGGGTGTTGCCCATCCTGAACCGTTACCTCCGCCGTGGACCCAATGGCCTGTGGTGCGAGGACTCCACCGACTACGCGCTTCCTGTATCCCCTGGCGACCGGCTGACCGTTGTAGCTTCCACCTCACAGGGATATTTGTGCAAAAAAGAAGGACGTACTGGCTGGTATTATGGCCGGTTATCGGATATACTGTAAAAAGAAATAAATAGACAAGGATTTGGATCTATGTTGGATTTCCACCCCCTGCAGCTGGAAGACTTCCCCAGACTGCGCCCATTTTTCGGATACAGCGGAAGCCGTATCTGCGACACCACCCCTGGCACCGTCTTTATCTGGCGGGATATGTACAAGACCGAGTGGGCTATCTATGACGGCTCCCTCTATTTCAAAGTGGACTACCCTGGACTGGGCCCCACCTTTACCCTGCCCCTGGGCGGCGGCCGGACGGAACACTACCGTCAGATTGCCGACTACTGCTGCCGACGGGAAATGCCTATCCAGTTTTATCCGGTTTCCAAGGATGAGCTGGAGCGCCTTCAGGACTTTTTCCCTGCCAGCACCGCCGCCACAGAGCGGGACAATTTTGACTATCTGTACCGTGCGGAGGATCTGAAATATTTTCGGGGGAAAAAGCTCAGTGGCCAGCGCAACCATGTAAACAAATTTCTCAAGACCTATGGCAGCTGGCTGTTCCGCCCCATCGCCCCAGAGGATATCCCATCGGTCAAGGGCTTTCTGGACCGCTATGCCAGCCGGGTAGACAAATCTGCGGCCTCCTTCCATGAGGATATCGCCAAGACTCATGAAGTGCTGGACAATTACCAGACCTATGACCTGCTGGGCGGTATGCTGCTGGTGGATGGGCAAATCGCCGGGTTCTCCCTGGGAGAGATCATTGGCGACACCCTCTTTACCCACATTGAGAAGGCGGACCGGGATTACGAGGGCTGCTACCAGATGCTGGTCGCCCAGTTCGCCCAGCATTTCGCTACGGAAGGCATCGCCTTCATCAACCGCGAGGATGACGCCGGTGATCTGGGCCTTCGCACCAGCAAGCTGTCCTATCACCCCATCGCCCTGTTGGAGAAGTACACCGTCACGGTGGAGGAGCCCTGCGCCTTCTGCCAAAAGTAAAAAACACCGGGTCCAGATTGGACCCGGTGTTTTTTCACGATTTGGAATGGTAAGCGTCGATGGCGGCGGCCTCATAGTCGTTGGCCACCAGCAGCAGGACGGTGTGTTGAAGCTGCTTCACCAGCGCGTTCTCCAGCTTGGGGATCTCGGCGGGGCGGTAGTCCTCGTTAGCGGTGATCTGACCGGCCACATAATCTTCCAGGGCCTCCACCGCCTTGGAAGCCTGCTCCTCGCTGTCAAAACAAAGCACCGCCATCTCCTCGCAGGTAGCGCCGGCGGAGCGGATCACGGAGGCATCGTACATATTCTCCCGCTCCAGGCCGTAGTCGGCCAGCTTATACAGAGCGAAGGCGGTGTCGGCGTCTACCTCCTCCAGGGACTCGGAGAAGGCGCCGGCATCCACCACACTCTGGACCTCGCTAACGCCGTAGAGGGCGGGGCTGCCAGAGGGGTCCTCCTTGCCCTCCCTGCCGCCGCAGGCAGCCAGGGTCAGTAGCAAGACCAGGGCTAGGGCGGCGGTCAAAAATTTTTTCATCGCGCTTCCTCCTTCGGATATAGGGTGTCATAGTCCACAGTGTGGGTCTGCAAATAGGCCAGCCACTTCTGACAGTAAGCCTTACTTAGATGAATGCCGTCCTTGCTGGCATCCGCGGGCAGCTCCCCGTTTTCATCGACGAACTCAGAGTACAGATCCAGAAATACCACCTGCTTCTCCTCCGCCGCCTTCTTCATCAAATCGTTATACACTCGGAGGTGTTCGTTGGTCAAATAGTCCCGGCCCCCAGTCTGAGCGATGACACCCTCATTCAGCGGAATCAGCCCCTGAATATAGATCACAGCATTGGGCTGCAGCGTCCGGATCTCGTCGATGGCGCTGCAATAGCTGTCGTAAAAGCCCTGATCGTTAAAATATCCCAGCTCGTTGACGCCAAGAGAAAGGTAGACCTTGCCGTACTGTTCCAGCGCCAGCGCCTCCAGCAAAGTATACTTCTCCCCATTGATAGTCAAAGCCTTCTTCTCCCCCAGCTTGAAGATAGAAAGGCCATTGGAGGTCAGATTCTTGCCCGTCCCTATACCGCTGTATATCATAAACCCATCGGTACGGGAATCTCCCACGAAGGCCGCGTCATCAAAGTAGCTGTTATCCACCGGATCCGACTGGGGAGCAGGCTGGGAAAAGTCATAGCCCGCTTCCGGCTCATCCTTCTCCTCCGGTTGGTCTGGCTCCTCTGTCAGATTGCCTGACGGGTTGGAGCTGTCAGGGGGTATAGCGGAGGAATCGTCCACCTCTGATGCAGCGCCGCTCCCACTCCCCGTCCCCGGCTGGGTCGAAGTATCGTTCCGCCCCCCGGAAGCGTCTCCGCCGGTATCCTTTGGGGCTGACAGCCCCATCCCTACCGCGAGGGCCAGAACGACAGCCGCCGCTAAAATCAGGAATATGGTCCAATAGGTCCGGTATTTTCTACGACCTCTATACATATCGTACCTCCAAAAATCAACCTATCGCCCCAGGGGGGCAAATCTGGGCAGGATCGCCCGTAGAACAGAAGATGTAAGCATAGCCCCCACCGACAGGGCGGCGGCCATTCCAAACGTGTGCAGCAGCGTAGTTAGAAACAGCTGGGTATAACCACTCACACAATACTGCATGGCGTGGTAGATACCCGCTCCCGGCACCAGAGGCAATAGTGCTACCTGGAGGTACCCCGTTACTGGGCAGCGGCGCAGGCGAGCCATCCATTCAGAGTATCCTCCAATCACCACAGCCGCCAGAAACGCAGAAAGGATATCGTTGGCAGACAGCTCCATGGCCGCCAGATAGGCCAGCCAACCCAGCCCGGCCCCAAAGCCGCAGATCAGCACCCCCCAGCCCTGGATATTGAACACCAGCCCAAAGCCTACACAGGCCAGCATAGCCCACAGGCAGGGCAGCAGATCGATCCCCTCTGTTTGCCCGCCCCCACCTCCTGGAGCGCCCTGACCCAGCAGCAGGGGCAGAGCAGTACCCAAGGCGATGGCGGTGGCCACCAGAATGACCTCTGCTGTCCGGTTCAGCCCGGAGAATACATCACCGGCCATAATTTCCCGCATAGCATTCGTCAGGGCCATACCAGGCACCAGCACCATCAGCGCGCCGATGGAGATGGCCTCCAGATCCTTTCCCAGCCCCAGTGTGACCAAAAGAAGCGCCAGTCCGGAAATGAGCGCTGCACAGATGGTCGTACGGAAAAAGGTATTAGAGCCAATGAAACGCTGTCCGTAGAGCAGACAAACACCGGCGGCCAGACCGCACAAGGCTGCGGCCAGCCATTCCAACAGCCCTCCGCCAAAAAACAGGGCAAAGAAGGCCGCTGTAGCCCCATAGGCCAATACTAAGATTTTAGGTGAAAAGCCGCGGAGCCCCCTTGGCAGATCGGCTACCAACTCCTGTGCCTCAAGGACCGGGACAGGCTGATTACACAGGTAGCGGCAGAGCTGGTTACACCGCTCCAGCAGTTCAATATCCGTTCCGTGGGCAGGGATGCGGCACATACGAGTCAATGGATGCCCCTCTGGAGTGTTGACACTGACGATTAGGCAGTTGGGGATGGCAAATACCTGTGGCTCTACACCGTAGGCAGTCAGCAGGCGGCGGACGGACTCCTCGACACGGTATATCTCCGCCCCGCTCTCCATCAATCGGCAGCCCAGCTCGGTGCCTAAATTGAGCAGCTTGTCGTAATCCATCGAATGTCCCCTCTCCACTAGAACAGGATATCATGTTTTTACAAAATTACAAGTAACAATCCAATTACATTTTTGCCCACCTGGACATGCTGTATCGCCTATTCGCCGGGGCGTTCAGATTCCGGCTGCTCCAATGGCCCTCTTCCTCCCTTTTCTAAATAATGGGCGCTATGAAAAAGCCGCCCATGTGTCTAGCATGGGCGGCTCCATAAGATTTGCCGGATCGAAATCGTGGCTCGCCGGTTCAGGGCCTCACCACTCTGCGCATCAGCCCCACTCCAATAGGGGTTGGCCCGGTATGGACGCCGATGGTCACACCAATCTGATAAGGGCGGAAATCAGGCATATCAAATCCCCGTGTCGCAAGACCCTCGCGGATCTGCTGGGTGAATAGGTCATATTCCTCCCGATCCAGTCCGTAGCCAGTGGCCACTCTGTAATCGTCCAAATCCAATTCCTTGCGGTCCACATAGCGGAAAAACAGATCCCGCACCCGCTGAAGGGATTTTTTTCTTCCTTGGGCAATTCCGTCGGACACCAGTTCCCGGTCCTGATAGCCAATGAGGGGCTTAACCTTCAACAGTGTACCAGTAGCCGCGGCCGCCTTACCGATGCGGCCGCCGTGGCGGAGGTACTCCAGGTCATTGGTGGTAAAAAAGATGCGGCCAGTAGACCGTATCTTCTCCAGAGCATCTATGGCTTCCTCCAACGTGCTGCCCCGGTCCCGAAGGACCACCGCTTCCTCTACAAGCAGCCCCTGCAGCACAGTGGCTGACTGGGAGTCCATTACATAGATTCGGGCCTGAGGGTATTCCTCCAGCAGTACTGTCCTGGCATTTCTAGCGCACTGGGCCGATCCGCTGAACGACTCGTTCAGGCAAATACACAGTACCGGCATCCCTGCCTGGGCCTGTGGACGAAATGCCTCCAGATAGTCCTCCAAAGTAGGCATAGAGGTTTTAGGAAATACTCCGGGATTGTCCGCCATCTTCTGGTAAAAGTCGTGGGTGGAGATATCCCGCTCCTCCCGGTAATAGACCTCATCCCCCAGCGCCACATAATAGGACACCATATCCACACCAAGCTGCTGGAGCCTCTCCCGTCCTAAATCACAGGAGCTGTCACTGACAATATGAAAGTTCATACAGTCCCTCTATTTCCTCCTTTTCCCCATGTCCACACCCCGCCAGGCGGTGACAAGGGGCCTACTAGCAGATAGGTATTAGGGTAATCATACACCCGCTTACAAAAAATCTCAACTAGTTTTTATTTTTTATGATGAACCGCTGTTGCTCATTATAAGCGGTACTGACCCGGCAATAAGCGGCGATCCTTAATTGCTTGCTCCAAATAGTATCTTTTTCTTTCTCCTGTGAAATTTCGATCATATACTCAGACATAGCAAAACCCCATGATATCACTGACCAGTAGTATATCATGGAGGTTTCATCATAGAAAAAGCTGCATTTCAGCCTTGATCTCAAGGCTGAAATGCAGCTATTAACTTGTAAATAACGGTTAAAACCGATATTTTTATAATAGTGAAAAGCGCCGCCCACAGGGCGCCCCTAATCGAAGCCCAACGCAGTGGGTTCGATTTGGAAAGGAGGAGCAGCGGCGTAAGCGCGCTCTGACTTATAAAATAAGTCGGAGCAAGCGATACAACGCTTGCTCCGACGTGGCACGCCCGAAGGGACTCGAACCCCCAACATTCAGAACCGGAATCTGACGCTCTATCCAATTGAACTACGGACGCATCTCTTAACAGCGCTCCGTTATTATATCAGAATCCTCCCCGTTTGTAAAGAGGATTTTCCCCTGTTTTATTTTTCATTTTCCAGACGACGCCACCAGCATATCTTCACCGGCGGCTGGGCCTCTCCACACACTGCGGCTACCCAGCCCGCTCCCCCGTAAGTCCGGAACCAGAGGCCATCCATCTGCCGGGTTTCCCCTTCTCCCATCATCGGGACCCGGATGGACCGGATGGTCCCCCTCAATCCCTGCCCGCTCTCTTTGACCCGGCTCTCTTTCAGTGACCATAGCAGGGAAAAGGACCTCCACCAGTCCGGCTGCCCTTCCAGCCAGGCCAACTCTTCCGGACCACAGACCCGGGCGGGCAGTCCGGGCCGCCACTCTCTGACCATCTGGATGTCTGCTCCGACCGGGGCGTTATCCAAAGCGCAGAGGGCCAGATGCCCGCTGTGGCTCAGATTGAATTCCAGCCCCTCCTCATGAGGAAAATAGGGCTTTCCGCCAGGTCTCCGGTCCAGTTCCGGCATCCGCGTCAGCCCCCGGCTCTCCCGGAGAGCCAGGGCCAACAGCTGATAGGCATCCTGCCGCTTCTGGATCTCCATGCCAAACAGTTCCACTGACCACCCGCCTCCTCTGTGCCATTGTACCATGTCCTTCTCAAGCAGGCAAGGGGGCTCACGGGGACCCCAGCATCAACAGGGGATCTGGTACCAGGCCCCAGTCTTGGACAAATCTATGAATAGGATATGGTCCGGGGGCCACAGTGTAAACAGGGCGATCAGGATGCCCATTCCCACCACGAGCAGAATGGGCACCATCCACTTTGCGCCATGGAAAGGTCCGGAAAATCGGGTGGAAAACCAGAAGCCGAAAACCATCACAGCCACAAAAATTGCAATATCCACCGCCATAGCTTCTCCCCCCAGGACTATGTGGTAGAGATAGCCTAGCAGCAGCATGAGTCCGCTCATGATCGGCAACGCCAACAGCCACGGTCTGATACCACCCGGCCTGCCACGGTTCAGCCAAAGGGCGGCAGCCAGATAGGGCCAGTATATCAGTTTGATATGCTCCCACAGGCTCTCATTGATTGGAGACAGCAGAGCCGTCACTGGGTTAGGCAGCCACTCATACAGAAAATGCAGCCCAGTCCCGGCCAGCATGGCCAGCAGGCAGGTCAGGATCAACGCGCGCTTGCCATAGAACATCTGGATCACCTCTCCGCTTCACCTTATGCGGAAGAAGAAGGATTTATTCTTCTAGATGGTATATTTTTTCTTTCTGGAGTAAAACTAGGGAAAATCTATTTTCCACGGGGTGTTTTTATGGACATGACCAATCAGGACTATGGCAAGCTGGTAAACGACCGCTCCAAGCCATCTCCTATGGGAAAAAATCTGGTATGGGCTTTTCTGGTGGGGGGCGCCATTTGTACCATTGGGCAGGGGCTCTCCAACCTCTATCAGAGCTGGGGGCTTGACAAAGACCAGGCGGGGACGGCGGTGTCTGTCACCCTGATCTTTGCGGCCGCCCTGCTCACTGGCCTGGGCTGCTTTGACAAACTGGCCAAACGGGCCGGAGCCGGTACCCTGGTCCCGATTACCGGCTTTGCCAACGCCATGGTCTCCCCAGCCCTGGAATTCAAAAGCGAGGGACTCATCACCGGCACAGCGGCCAAGCTCTTTGTAGTGGCCGGGCCCGTGCTGGTCTTTGGTATCTCTGCCAGTGTCATTTACGGCCTTATCTTACTTTTGTTCCAGCTGGTATGAGGCGGTAAAAAAGCTGTCTGTCCCATATGGGACAGACAGCTTTTTTACTCTTCAGCCCTCCTGGCGGGCCAGGGCCACAAGGGCACTGGCTCCGATGCGGTCGGCACCGGCCTCGATCATGGCCTGAGCCTGCTCAAAGGTGCGGATCCCGCCCGCCGCCTTGACGCCGATGTCAGGGCTGATATGTTCCTTAAACAGCTTCACATCCTCCACAGTGGCTCCACCAGTGGAAAATCCTGTGGACGTCTTAATAAAGTCGGCTCCGGACATGGACACCACCCGGCAGGCGGCTACCTTCTCCTCCTGGGTCAACTGGCAGGCTTCCACGATAACCTTCAGGATGCGGCCCTTGCAGGAGGCCTTTACCGCCTTGATTTCAGACAGCACGCCCTCCCAATCTCCTGATTTGGCCTGCCCCAGATTAATGACCATATCGATCTCGTCAGCGCCGTTGCGGATAGCGTCCTCTGTTTCAAAGACCTTTACCTCCGGGGTGGAATAGCCGTTTGGGAAGCCAATGACAGTGCAGATCTTCAGCCGGTTCCCCACGTAGTCCGCCGCCTTCTTTACATAGCGGGGCGGGATACAGACAGAGGCGGTGGAATAGGCCAGCCCCTCGTCACAGACAGCCTTCACCTGTTCCCAAGTGGCAGTTGTGGTTAGGATGGTATGGTCCACCCGGTTCAAAATTTCCTGATGCTCCATCGGTTATGTTCTCCCTTACAAAAATCGGACTTGGTCCGGACAAATATCTCGCCGTCCCATTCTATACCAGTATACCCGATTTTGTCCAGCCTTAATTCGACCTTATCCGAGGATTCCCCGTTTCCAGTGTCAGCGGCTCACACACCGAGGGCGGCCTTCAGCTCCTCTACCCGGTCCAGCTTCTCCCAGGGCAGATCCAAGTCGCTCCGGCCGAAGTGACCATAGGCGGCTATCTGCCGGTAGATGGGCCTACGCAGGTCCAGGTCCCGAATGATGGCGGCGGGGCGCAGGTCGAAAACCCGCCCTACCGCCTCCTCCAGCCGGGCGTCAGAGAGAGTACCGGTGCCAAAGGTGTCCACCCGGACGGAAACAGGACGGGCTACCCCAATGGCGTAGGCCAGCTGGATCTGGCAGCGGCGCGCCAGTCCGGCAGCCACTACGTTTTTGGCCACCCACCGGGCGGCATACGCGGCGGAGCGGTCTACCTTGGTGGGATCCTTGCCGGAGAAGGCGCCGCCGCCGTGGGGGGCGGAGCCGCCGTAAGTATCTACAATGATTTTCCTGCCGGTGAGCCCGGAGTCCCCCTGAGGTCCTCCTACCACAAAGCGGCCGGTGGGATTGACATAGATCTTGGTGTCCTCATCCATAAGCTGGTCGGGGATAATGGGTTTGATGACCAGCTCGATCATATCCCGCCGGATCTGTTCCAGCTCCACCTCAGGGCCGTGCTGGGTGGACACCACCACCGCGTCCACCCGGATGGGCCGGTTGTCATCGTCGTACTCCACGGTGACCTGGCTCTTGCCATCCGGACGCAGATAGCTCGCCTTCCCCTCCTTGCGAACCTTTGTCAGCTGCATGGCCAGCTTCTGGGCCAGGGAAATGGGCAGCGGCATCAGCTCAGGCGTTTCATCACAGGCGTAGCCAAACATCATCCCCTGGTCGCCGGCGCCATTATCCAGCCCGTCGTCCATGGTGCCCTCCTTGGCCTCCAGCCCCTTGTTTACCCCCATAGCAATGTCCGGAGACTGCTCGTCAATGGAGGTAATGACGGCACAGGTGTCGCAGTCGAAGCCAAATTTGGCCCGGTCATAGCCGATGTCCTTGATTACTTGACGAGCGATCTTGGGGATATCCACATAGCAGTTGGTGGTAATCTCGCCCATCACATGGACCAGCCCCGTGGTCACGGTGGTTTCACAGGCCACCCGTGACATAGGGTCCCGCTCCAGCATGGCATCCAGCACCGCGTCGGAGATTTGGTCACAGATCTTATCGGGGTGTCCTTCGGTTACAGATTCAGAGGTAAACAGTCGCTTTGCCATGATATTCTTTCCTTTCTTTCGTTCCCCTTGGAGTACAAGGGCCTGGGAGGATGAAAAAACGCCCCGCGGCAGGCGGAGCGTTGCAGTTTGGCTTGCATCCTCATCTTGCGATACTCTACCGCCGGATTTGGCACCTTGCCAGAGGCAGGTTGCCGTGGTTTCATAGGGCCGGTCCCTCAACCACTCTTGATAAGGCTATTTAGTTTTACTGATTGATTATATCAACTTTTCTCCCGTTGTCAACTGGTTTCCGCAAATTTCTCCACAGGCCTGGTCCCTTGACCTATCAGCCCTCCAAGGAGTGGCGGCGGGTCAGCACTGGGTTGACCCCCAGCTTTTTGCCGTTCTCATACAGGTAGAAGCCGGCCCCGCTCTTGCGGCCCAGATAGCCGGCGGTGACCATCTTACGAAGCAGCAGGGAGGGGTGATACTTGGCGCCGATTTCCTTGTCCATCACGTTCATCACGTTGAGCAGGATGTCCAATCCAATCATGTCCGCCAGCTCCAGGGGACCCATTGGGTGGTTACAGCCCAGCTTCATGCCGTTGTCCACGTCCTCCACCGAGCCGATAAAAGAGCCCACAATGACACAGGCCTCGTTGAGCATGGGCAGCAGGGCCCGGTTGACGATAAAGCCGGGCTTGTCATCGGCCAGAATCAGGGTCTTGCCCATTTTCTCGCCCACCTCCTTGATGTCCTCCAGCACATCCTGGGCGGTGAGCAGGCCGAAGATGACCTCGCACAGCTTCATCTTGGGCACTGGGGAGAAGAAGTGCATCCCCACCACCCGGGAGGGACGCTTGGTGGCGGCGGCCAGGGCGGTCAGAGAGATGGAGGAGGTGTTAGAGGCAAAGATGGTGTGGTCGGGGCATATCTCCTCCAGCTGGCGAAAGACCGCCTGCTTGGCCTCCAGGTTCTCAAAGATGGCCTCCACCACCAGGTCGGCCTCCCGCGCGGCGGACAGACGGGTATCGATCTTCAGCCGACCCATGCAGTCCTGAAACTCCTCCTCACTCATGGTTCCCTTTTCCACCATGTGCTTCAGCCGGCTCTCAATGCCCATCTGGGCCCGCTCCAGCGTCTCCTGCCGCTGGTCATTGAGGATGACATGATAACCGCTGGTCATAGCAGTCTGGGCGATGCCGCTGCCCATCAGGCCAGCTCCCACCACAAAAATATTCTGGATTGCCATATAAAAACTCCTTTTTCATCCGTATTTCAGTTCCGGACTACTCCCGCCCTTCCAATTACGGGAGGTCCAGGTTCTTGCGGGCCCTATCTTAGCATAGCAACTGTCGCAAGTCTTAGCATAAATGGCCATAAAATATGCAAATATTGTCCTAAAAATATTGATTGGGATGGCTGACAGCCATCCCAATCGGTTTTCCGTTTTTTTCGCTCTTTTTTAATAGCGGTTCAACTGAGCCGAACCGTCGTCCGCCCCCTTCTGTATGGCCCTGACCACGGCGTAGTATCCGTAGTCCTGATTGACCTGGACGTAAAACCGCTCCCCCACTTTTTTGCCCAGCAGAGCCGCCCCCATGGGAGATTCCTTACTGATAAGCCCGTTGAGCACGTCCTGGCGGACCGTAGTCACCACCTGCCAGCTCTCTTCCTCCCCGTCCTCCTCCAGATAGATGGTCACCTTGTCGTACAGCCCCACCGTGTCTGGAGCGGAACGGTCCTCGATAACACGCGCCGTCTTAATCATATTTTCCAGATATCGGATGCGGCTCTCATTTTTGTTTTTCTCCCGCTTGGCCGCCTTATACTCGAAGTTCTCGCTCAAATCGCCGAAGGAGCGGGCCACCTTTACTTCCTCCAGAAGCTGTGGCCGGAGCGTGACACGGCGGTAGTCCAGTTCCTCCCGCATTTTTTGGATATCCATTTTGGTCAATTCATTATGCATGACAGGTCCCTTCTTTTCTTCCCGATTCGGGTACTCTGTGACAGCCCCTATTTATTTTTATTGAAAAAGCCATACAGCGTCAGGAGCACAGCGGGGATGGGCAATAGAACGCCCAGCACCGCGAACAGGGCCGCCTGATCCACAACTCCAAACAGATAACACCATACGCCAAGGAGCAGAAGAAAGATCCCCATTAACATCTGCTTCACCTATAGCCCCCCTGTTCCATGTCCTGCCGTTTCAGGCCTCCCAGCCCGCCAGATAATCCCTCTGCTCCTGGGTCAGCTCGTCGATGGCCAGCCCCATGGCAGCCAGCTTTACCCGGCCGATCTGGTCGTCGATCTCATCCGGGACATTGTACACCTTCTTTTCCAGCTCTCCCCTGTGCTTCGCCAGCCACTCCAGGGACAGGGCTTGGACGGCAAAGGACATATCCATGATCTCCGCCGGATGGCCGTTCCCGGCGGCCAGGTTGACCAGCCGCCCCTCGGCCAGCACATTCAGCGTGCGGCCGTCGGGCAGGCGGTAGCCCCGGATGTTGGCCCGGCGGTCAAACCGCTCCGCCGCCATCTCCCCCAGGGCCGCCACATCCACCTCACAGTCAAAGTGACCGGAGTTACACAACAGGGCGTTGTCCTTCATGACCTGGAAATGGCGCTTCACGATGATGTCCTTGCAGCCGGTGGCGGTAATAAACAGGTCACCCAGCCGGGCTGCCTGATCCATTGGCATCACCCGGAAGTTTTCCATGGTGGCCTCCAGCGCCTTGAAGGGGTCCACTTCACAAACGATGACGTTGGCCCCCATGCCCTTGGCCCGCATAGCAATGCCTTTGCCGCACCAGCCGTAGCCCGCCACCACTACCGTTTTGCCCGCCACCATCAGGTTGGTGGTGTGCATGATGGCGTCCATGGTGGACTGGCCGGTGCCGTATTTGTTGTCGTAGTAGTGCTTGGCCTTGGCATCGTTCACCGCCATCATGGGGCAGGGCAGAATGCCGGCCCGCTGGCGGGCGTACAGTCGGTGGATGCCAGTGGTGGTCTCCTCACAACCGCCGATCAGCCGCTCCCCATACTGGTTGCACCTGTCCCCCAGCAGACTGATGAGGTCGCCACCGTCGTCCACGATCAGGTGGGGGCGGCACTTCAGGGTTTCCACCAACAGATTCTCATACCCTGCCATGTCCACCCCATAGACTCCATAGGTGTCCACGCCCAGGTCCGCCATGGCGGCGGCTACATCGTCCTGGGTGGACAGGGGGTTACAGCCGGTGAGATGGACGTCGGCCCCCCCCTCCCGAAGGACCAGGCCCAGGTTGGCGGTCTTGGCCTCCAGATGGACAGAAACAGCGATGGTCAGCCCGGCAAAGGGCTTTTCCCGGCGGAACCGCTCCTCGATGCCGGACAGGGCAGGCATGAAATCCCGCACCCAGCGGATCTTCTGATGGCCAGATGGGGCCAGGGACATATCTTTCACGATGCTCATGGCATTTCCTCCATATCCTTGTTCTCCGGCCTATTCTATCACACTTTTATTCCCGGCAAAAGGAGATTTTTCTTTTCCGCTATTTGTTTACACTTTGGACGTAGACATTTCTTCTAAAAACGGTTACAATGTCTTTTATCTGACATCCAACAGGAGGAGGGCTTCTTCATGAGAGCCATATCCCGCGGCTTGAGCCGATTCTGCTACAACCATCCCAATCTGGGCATTCCCGATCTAATCAAGTACATCGCTTTGGGCAATGTGTTTGTCTATATCGCAGATATGCTGACCAACGGATGGGTCTCCATGTTCATCCGGTTTTACCCCGAGCTCATCCTTCAGGGCCAGGTGTGGCGCCTCGTTACCTTTATTTTTTCCCCCCTGAGCGTGGGCGGAGGGTTCTGGGGCCCCTTCTTCTTTGCCGTTACCACCTATTTTTACTACTGGATCGGCTCCTCTCTGGAGCGTCAATGGGGCTCCACCCGATTCACAGTCTTTTATGGCCTGGGCGTGCTGCTGAACATTGTAGTAGGCATCGTCACCTATCTGCTGATGCCCATAACTTCCAACCTGAGCGGCTATTATTTTGAAACCGCCACGATGTATTATGTGAATCTCTCCATGTTCTTTTCCTTTGCCACTCTGTACCCGGATATGCAGGTGCTGCTCTATGGCATCATTCCGCTGAAGGTCAAGTGGCTGGCCTGGCTGGACGCCATATTCTTTACCTACGACATCTTTGGCTACCTGACTGGCCACACACCCCTGCGGGCCCTTCTTCCCGTTATTGCCATCCTGAACTACCTCATTTTCTTCTGGGAGGACCTGATGTCTGTTCTGGGCCGGGGCAGCGAGCGAATCCGCTACAGGACCTCCCCCCAGACCATCAACTTCAAGAAGGCCCAAAAGGATGTAAAAGAGCGGAAGGGATATCTCCACAAATGTGCCGTCTGCGGTCTGACCGACGCGGACGATCCCAATATGGAGTTCCGCTACTGCTCCAAGTGCAATGGCTACTACTGCTACTGCATGAAGCACATCAATGACCACACTCATGTGCAGTGATGGCAGCCATTTTTGTCCAAAAATCAAGAGGGGCGCCCTACGGGGTGCCCCTCTTAATTTTATTCAGTTCGCTGCTCTATCCTGCGGTACAAGATAGGCACGTCATAGCCAAATGTCCGCTTTCCGTTAACTTCCATCGTCTCAGATACCGCTAAACACTCCGGAGAAAAGCGTTCCAACAAAGTAAATTTAAGCACAGGAGTGAACATACTGACACTGCCGCCCTCCCAAATGTCACCCTTTTTCTCATAGAGGGCCGGACTAAATTTGTCTGAACACTTCAAGCTGCTGTACTCTATCTCATCCATCTCCTGATAGGTGAAGTGCTCCTTTTCGCAGCCCTCTGGCAGTTCATAAGAAGTCAGCTTGACCCTATCGCCCTCCTCTGTGAATAGGAACAGGTGAGGGGAGGCATGGGTCTTTCCTTCTACCGTGTAGTAACTCTCCTCCACTAAGAAAACGCCCTCAAAGTTTTCCGGAAGGTTCCTGATCTTGCTGTTGCATACGGTATTGATATGCTGGGCAAAAGGAAATTGGAGGTCCCCCTTACGCCGCATTTCCTCGAACTGCTGGGCGTTATCAAAACTTCCAGATAAAAGGGTCAAAAATTCATCCAACTGGTCCATATAAGCTCTCCTTTTGAAAATATCAGAATCCAGCTCCTGTCTGGTATCTGGATCGGCCCCTCCACACAGAAGAAGTCCTGTGGGGGGCCTTTTCTTTTCTGTCCTTGGGCGAAATATATCCGCCCTGCGGAAATTCTCCGCTTCGCTCCAAATTTACGGCCTATCGGCCGCCCCATCCCCGATAGGGCCCCGGCGAGGGGGCGGCTCATCCCCGCGCCACCGCTTCGGCCACGCGAATACCGTCCACCGCCGCACTGACAATGCCCCCCGCGTAGCCCGCCCCCTCGCCACAGGGGTACAGGCCATGGAGAGGGGACTGACAGCCCTCATCCCGTAAAATGCGGACAGGAGAGGAGGAGCGTGTCTCCACCCCGGTCAGCACCCCATCTGGTACAGAGAAACCCCGCAGCTTTCGGTCCATCAGGGGCAAGGCATCCCGCAGGGTATCCGACACAAAGTCGGGTAAACAGCCCTCTAAATCAGTCCAAGTCACTCCGGGTTGATATGTGGGAAGAATGGCGCCAGGGCCCTGTGAGGGCCGCTTGTGCAGAAAATCCTCCACTCGCTGGGCAGGGGCCCGGAAGCCTCCACCCCCCAGTTGGAACGCCGCCTTCTCCCATCGCTCTTGGAACCAGACTCCAGCCAGCACATCCGCCTCTGGAAAGTCCTCCGGCCCTACTCCCACTAACAGTCCACCGTTGATATTGGCCCCATCCCGGGCCCGCAGGCTCATACCATTAGTGACCACGCCCCCCTGCCGGGAGGCGGCCGCCACCACCTGCCCACCGGGGCAGACACAGAAGGTGAAAGCCGACCGGCCGCTGGGCAGGTGGCAGGCAAGTTTGTAATCCGAGGGCGGCAGCTTGGAAAAGGCTGGGCCGTACTGCTGGCGGCTCACCGCCTGCTGGTCGTGTTCGACGCGCACCCCAATAGCAAAATTCTTTTTCTCCATGGGCACCCCCGCCTCCTTTAGCATGGTAAAGGTATCCCGTGCGGAGTGGCCAGGGGCCAGGACCAGGGCGTCAGCAGGCAGGCGATAGGGCCCTGTCGGGCCCTCCACCCGTATGCCAGCCAGGACTCCGCCGCTGACGGTCAGTCCAGTCAACCGATGGCCAAACCGGACATCACAGCCCAGGGAAATAAGCTCCCGGCGGATATTTTTCACCACCTGGCGCAAAATATCGGTTCCGATATGGGGTTTATGGGAATACTTGACATCGGCGGGGGCCCCCGCCTCCACCAGCACGTCCAGCACAGCGGAGATGCGGGGATCGTGGGTCCCAGTGGTCAGCTTCCCGTCGGAGAAAGTACCGGCTCCCCCTTCGCCAAACTGTACGTTAGACTCCTCGTCCAAAATCCCAGTGTCCCAGAAAGCCCCCACGTCCAGGGTCCTCCGGTCCACATCCCGCCCCCGCTCCAAAATGACAGAGGGAATACCGTTGCGGGCCAGAAACAAGGCGGCAAAGAGTCCTGCCGGGCCCATGCCCACCACTACCGGAGGCAGGGCCGCCTTCCGTCCCACACTGGGGAAGGCGTAGGGTCTCCGCTCTGTCAGAGAGATGTTTCGACCGGGGGCGGAACGGACCACGGAAACCTCGTTGGCCATGGACAGCTCCACGGTATAGACATAGTGGACATCATCTTTCCTCCGCGCGTCAATGGACTGGCGGACGATGTCCAGCTCCCCTAGTGCCCCAGGGCGCACACCCAGCGTCCGGGCCGCGCGCTTTCTGAGCTGATCCAGGTCCCCGTCTACTGGCAGGGCCAGCCCTCCGATCCTTATCATCTCAATCACCTCTTTTCAAAGTATTGTATCACAGCCGGCGGCAAAGCGGAAGTTTTGGATCGCTCTTTTTCTCCTTTTCCTCCGCCTGGAGCTCGCATCCCGCCGCTCTGCCCAGAGGAGCGAATCCCCGTCTTTTTCCCAGAATTTGTCGAAATATGTTGAAAAAAGCAGTTTTTCCCATTTATTCTCTTTTTATGCCCCCGTGCCGAGGAAAAATCGCCGCATTTGTACCGGGGGGCCGACCGTCAGCAGAATACAAAGAAAATGGAGGCAATGAAAATCATGGCAAGAAAAACTGTGGAGCGCAATATCTCATACGACGATGCCCGGGATCTGTACTACGTCAGTATGGACCTGGGCCGTGATGAGGAGGGCAGGCGGATCAAGCAGTACCGTACCTTTCCCACCCTGACCGCCGCCCGGGCGGGACTGCGGGATTTCCTGGCCCATCGGGATCAGGAGCGCCAGACCCCCCGGCATCAGCTCACCCTGTCCGAGTGGCTGGAATACTGGATGGACACCATCGTGCGGCCCAATCGGGCGGAAACCACGGTGTATTCCTATCAAAAGATCATTGACAATCACCTTGGCCCAGCCCTGGGGGATATGCCCCTTCTGAAGCTGACGCCTAAGGACATCCAGCAATACTATACCCAGGTACAGCGGGATAACAGCCTCTCCTCCAACACCATGCGTCGGCACCACGACCTTCTTTCCTCCTCCCTGCGGACGGCGGTGCGGCAGGATATGCTGCTGGTCTCTCCCATGGACCGGGTGGAGCCCCCCAGGTCCAAGCTTTATGAGGCGGACTTCTACACCCCGGAGGAGCTGAAACGGCTCTACGCCCTCCTCCCCGGCCACCGGCTGGAACTGCCTGTCAAGCTGGCGGGCAGCCTGGGTCTGCGGCGGGAGGAGCTGTGCGGTCTGAAGTGGGAAAATGTAAACTTTCAGCTCCGGGTCATCTATATTCGGGAGGCCCGCACCGCCTTCGGCGCCACCATCATCCAAAAGGAGACCAAAAACCGCGCCTCGGTCCGCACACTCTATCTCCCCGAAGATATCTTCCGGCTGCTGAACCAGGAGCGGGCGCGCCAGAACGCGCTCTTCCGCGGGCGGGAGGAGCCTGGCCATGTGGTGCTGGACCACAAGGAGCTGCCCTACTCGCCCAACGCTCTGTCCCTGGCCTTTACCCGCTTCGTGCGAAAAAATGACCTGCCTCGGGTCACCCTCCACGGCCTGCGCCACTCCTTTGCCACCATTGCCTCCTTCCAGGGCGTGTCCCTCTTCGATATCGGCAAAGCCCTGGGCCACTCCACCCCCGCCACCACCGGCCGCATCTACACCCACCTCATCGACCGCACCCACGAGGA
Source organism: Muriventricola aceti (assembly GCF_025567565.1). Taxonomy (NCBI): domain Bacteria; kingdom Bacillati; phylum Bacillota; class Clostridia; order Eubacteriales; family Oscillospiraceae; genus Muriventricola; species Muriventricola aceti. The sequence continues at coordinate 206,209 of NZ_JAOQKF010000005.1, forward strand.
GACTCTGATGCGGGTGTCGGACGCGCTGAAATAACCGTTGTATTCCCTCTAAATTTGCGGTATCATTTGAGAGAGAGGAGGGAGTGTCTATGCGTATTATGGCCATTGACTACGGCGACGCCCACACCGGCGTGGCCATCTCTGACCCCACCGGACTTTTGGCCGGGACCACCACTACTATCCACAGCCGGAAGGGCGGGGTGGTGCTGGAGGAGCTGAAGAAGCTGGTGGATGCCTACCGGGTGGAGGAGCTGGTCATGGGCTTTCCCCGGAATATGGACGGCACCGAGGGCCCTAGGGCCCAGCTATACCGGGACTTTGCCGGCCAGGTGGAGGAGGTCACCGGTCTGAAGCCCATCCTGTGGGACGAGCGGAGGACCACCGTGGACGCCCACCGTATCCTTTTTGCGGCAGGACAGAACGCCAAAAAGCGGAAAAAGACAGTGGACGCCGTGGCGGCCTCCCTGATTCTGGAGGGCTATCTGAATTTCAAACGAATGACTCAGCAATAGGAGTTCAACAGATATAAGGGGGAAAGAAATATGTACGGTATCAATGTGATCTACACCATGAAGCCCGGCAAGCGGGATGAGTTTCTGGCTGGAGTGACCGCCAGCGGCGCTCAGGCGGCGGTGCGCGGGGAGGAGGGCTGTCTGCAATACGACTATTTCACCTCGGTGGACAACCCGGACAAACTGCTCCTGCTGGAGAAGTGGACCAATCGGGAGGCCCAGAAGGTCCACATGGGCCAGCCTCATATGGCGCTGATCCAGGAGGTCAAGGATCGCTGCGCGGCCGATACGATTCTGGAAACTTACGACCTGCCGTAAGCGGTCCAGGTTGAAAATGGTGAAGGAGGAAATACATATGGAAATCAAAACTGTTTGGGCCGTCTATTTTAGCGGCACCGGCACCACAGAAAAGGTAGCTACCCATCTTGCCAGGTCCCTGGCTGGGCAACTGGGAGCCCAGTACAAGTCCCATGACTACACCCAGCCCAAGGGCCGGGAAAACGCGCTACAGTTCGGTCCGGATGAACTGGTGGTATTGGGTACTCCGGTCTATGCCGGGCGAGTCCCCAACATGATGCTGCCCTTTGTACAGAACAGCATCCACGGCGAGGGCACCCTGGCCGTCCCCGTGGTCCTCTACGGAAATCGAAACTTCGACGACGGGTTGATGGAGCTCAAGCAGGTGATGACGGCCAACGGCTTCCTGCCCATCGCTGGGGCCGCCATCGTGGGCGAGCATTCCTTCTCCAAGATCCTGGGCGCCGGCCGCCCCGACGGGGAGGACATGGCTCTGGTGGACCAGCTGGCCCAGCAGACTGCTGAGAAGGTCAAGGGTCTGGCGGCGCTGCCCGCTGAACCGGTCCAGGTGGAGGGCTGCGACCCCATCCGCCCCTACTACACCCCTCGGGACCGGAACGGCGAGCCCATCAAGGACTTCCTGAAGGCCAAGCCCGTCACCGACCTGGACAAGTGCGTTCGGTGCGGCCTGTGCGCCCGGCTGTGCCCCATGGGGGCCATCGATCCCAACGATGTGAGCCAGGTGGTGGGCAAGTGCATCAAGTGCTGCGCCTGTGTGAAGAAGTGCCCCATGGGGGCCAAGTACTTCGACCATGAGGGCTACCTATACCACCAGCATGAGCTGGAGGACCTGTACGCTGCCCGCCGGGCGGAGAGCAAGATCTTTATCTGAAGAACATGGGAGATTGGGGAATGGAACAGGACCGGGAAACTCTGTGTCAGGTGTGCCTGCTGCTCTATCAGCGGGGCTATGTGGTTAGCAACGACGGCAATGTTTCCGTTCGGATTGGGGAAGACCAGGTACTCATCACCCCTTCCGGTGTAAGCAAGGGCCGGCTGACCCCTGATATGCTGGTAGTATGCGACCTGGAGGGCCGGGTGTTGGCAGGACGCCTCCACCCCTCCTCTGAATCTGCTATGCATCTGCTCGTCTACCGGGAGCGCCCCGATGTAGGCGCGGTGGTCCATGCTCACCCGCCGGCGGCCACCGCCTTTTCCATCTGCCGCCGCCCCCTGGCCCAGCACTATCTGACCGAAACCATTAGTGGGCTGGGGGAGGTGCCTGTGGCCCCCTTTGCCCTCCCCTCCACCAGTCAGGTCCCCGACAGCCTGCGCCCCTATGTGGCCGGCTGCAATGGGGCCCTGCTGGCCAACCATGGGGCCATCGCCTGGGGCAGAGACCTCTGGCATGCCTTTGACCGGATGGAGCAGGTGGAGCAGACCGCCAAGATCTTTGCCCTCGTTCACCAACTTGGAGGCGGGGTGGAACTGTCACCAGAGCAGGTAGGGGCTATCCGAGGGCTGGAGGGGCACTACCGGACGCTGTCCGGGTCCAGAACTCCCCACGAGGAACAGGGAGGTGGAAGAACATGACGCAGCCTTATCCAGACCATATCCGGCTGGGCCCAGGAGAAGACAGCGTTATCCTGCTGGATCAGACCCAGCTGCCCAACCGCCTGGAGGAACGGCAGGTCCGTTCCCTGGCCGAGATGATAGAGGCCATCCGCTCCCTGCGGGTCCGGGGCGCCCCTGCCATTGGAATCTTTGCCGGGTACTGCCTGTATGCCCTGTCCCGTCAGCTGGAGGCGCGGGGGTGGAAGGGTCCGGCCCTGCTGGCTGAACTGGAGGGGCTGGGGGCCGCTCTGGCCGGGGCAAGGCCCACCGCTGTCAACCTGTCCTGGGCCGTGGATCGGATGCTGCGCGCAGCCCGGGGCTCGGCTGGCGAGCACATGTCGGAGGCGCTGGGCAGGGAGTGCCGGGCCATCCATCAGGAGGACCAGGATATGTGCCACAAAATCTCGGAGTACGGTTTGTCCCTTTTACAGTCAGGAGACGGGGTACTCACCCACTGCAACGCCGGCCCTCTGGCTACCTCCCGCTATGGCACCGCCCTTGGTCCTATCCTGCTGGCCCAGGAGCGCGGCATTTCTCTACGGGTATTCGCGGACGAGACCCGGCCTCTGCTCCAGGGAGCTCGGCTCACCGCCTGGGAGCTTCAGCAGGCTGGGGTAGACGTGACCCTCATCTGCGATAATATGGCCTCCATCGTCATGAAAAACGGCTGGGTCCAGGCCTGTTTCGTGGGCTGCGACCGGGTAGCTGCCAACGGGGACACGGCCAATAAGATCGGCACCAGCGGGGTGGCCATCCTGGCCCGCCACTACGGGGTCCCCTTCTATGTATTGGGGCCTACTTCCACCATCGACCTGAGCTGCCCTGACGGGGATCACATCCCTATCGAGGAGCGAGACGGGGAGGAGATCCGCTCTCTGTGGTACCGGGAACCCATGGCCCCCTCCGGGGTAAAGTGCTATAACCCCGCCTTCGACATCACTCCCCATACGCTGATTTCCGCCATTATCACCGAGAGGGGCATCTGCCGTCCTCCCTACTCCCTCTCCCTGCCAGCCCTGTTTTCTCCCTCTCAAGGCGAACCCTCATACAGCCCATAACGAAGCGGCCGCCAGATTGGCGGCCGCTTCGTTCTCTATTTTTTCTGGGCGGCCCTCACCGCTCCATCTTCCAGAACCGGACGCTGTACGGCGGCAGCTCGCTTCCTCCGCCGAAGTCGTGCTTTTTCCCGGAGATCAGATCCCAGGCCAGGCCACAGCCGGCGTCAAAATGGGCGGTATAGGGCTGGCTGTCCCCGTTGACCGCCACCAGCACCCGCTCCTGTTCACATTTCCGCTCGAAGATGATCTGGCGGTTGGTCAGCACTACATTCCGGTAATTCCCATAACACAGAGCCGGGCTGTTTCTCTTGGCCGCCGCCAGTTTGGCGATATGCTCCGTCAGCTGGTTCCACTCCGGCCTCTCCAATGCCGGACGGAGCGCGTCGTCGCTGTCCGGTCCCTTCCGGCCCTCCAGCCCCCACTCGCTGCCGTAGTATACCGCCGGCACCCCAGGCATCCCAAACATCAGCCCATAGGCAGGGGCCAGATGATTTCGGTCGGTCAGGCGGGAGGCGATGCGGTCCACATCGTGGTTATCCAGGAAGCACAGCAGGTGGGCCCCCTTATATAAGGTCCACTGCTCCGGCCCGAACTGCCGGGCAAGGGAGTGGCCGATCTCAAACATATTCCTGGAGTTGAAGCTGGACCACAGTCCCTTGTAGCACTCGTAGTTTGTCACTGAGTGGCACAGCTCCGGCCCCATCCATCGGTTATAGTCCCCGTGCAGCGTCTCTCCCATCAGCACAAAGTCCGGTTTCAGCCCTTGGGCAAAGGCTCTCAACCGCTTCAGGTACTCCGGGGGTAAGCAGTAGGCCACGTCCAGCCGCAGCCCGTCGATGCCGAACCGCTCCACCCAGGACCGGATGGCGTTAAATTGGTGTTCTATCACCGCCGGATTCCACAGATTCAGCTTGACCAGCTCGTTGTGGCCCTCCCAGCCCTCGTACCAGAAGCCGTCATGATACTCGGTATCCCCGTCAAAGCTCAGGTGGAACCAGTCCCGGTATGGACTGTCCCATTTTTTCTTCTGTACCTCCTGAAACGCCCAGAAGCCCCGTCCCACATGGTTGAACACCCCGTCCAGCATCACCCGGATGCCGGCCTGATGGAACGTCCGGCACACCTGGGCCAAATCTTCATCGCTCCCCAGCCGAGGGTCCACCGTAAAATAGTCCCGGGTGTCATAGCCGTGGCGGTCGCTGTCAAAGACCGGGTTGAGCAGCACCGTGTCCGCTCCCAGCCGCTTGATGTGGTCCACCCAGTCCAGCAGCCGCAGGATGCGGGGGGTCCTCACCCCGTCGTTTTCCTTCGGCGCGCCGCACAGGCCCAGAGGATATATTTGATAGATGACCGCTTCGTCAAACCACATTGACAGGCCCTCCTTCCATCCCGCCCTTAGGGGCGGATATGGTCCTATCATATCCTATCCGACGCCTGGGAGCAAGCATTTTTACTCCTTTGTACGCCCAAACAGCTCCATCAGCCCCACCACGATGAGAAACGCTCCGAAGAATTTGCGCAGCAGCCCTACCTCCATAGCGGTGGCCGCCCACGCCGCCAGGGCGGCGCAGACCAGCCCTGCCCCGATGGCCGGGAGGAGCACTGGTTTCTCGATGTAACCGTTTTTGACATGGGCGGGCAGGGCCATCAGCCCAGCGGGCAGGAAATAGAGCAGGTTGATGCCCTGTGCCAGATGCTGGTCCACGCCGGCGAAGGCGGTCATATAGACCAGCAGGAGGGTGCCTCCCCCCACGCCGAAGCCGGACAGCACTCCTGTGGCAGCCCCCACTGCCAGGGGCAAAACCCATTCGCTCATAAAAAGCTCCTCACTCCCCCATAGATAAGCAGAAGGCCGAAGGCCCGCTTCAGCCAGACCATCTGTACTCCTTTGAACCACTTTCCCCCCGCCCAGCCGCCGACAGTCCCTCCCACCAGGTATGGCAGCGCGGCCCAGAAGTCCAGCCCGCCCCGCAGAAAGTAGACGCACATGGACAGGGCGCACAGGGGCAGGATGACCGCCACCGAGGTGGCAAAAGCCCTCCGCTGATCCAGACGGCAGTACCTGGTGAGCAGCGGAACGAACACCGAGCCCCCTCCGCCACCAAAGAAGCCGTTGGCGACTCCGGCCAGTCCGCCGGCAATCAGATATCTCCATGTTTGACCGCGCAAAAAACCGCCCCCTTTTGGACCTAGTGTGCCAAAAGCGGGGCGGTTTATGTAAAAAGTCAGCTTGAATAAAAAGAGGGAACTACTCCTTCCGGAGCGGGTAGGCATAAATTTGAAAAGGTGTACCTACAAAAAGTTTTGAGAGCACACCTATACAACATTAGAATATAGCATTAACAGGGAAGAAAAGCAACCATTTGACAATAATTTTCATCTTATTTCTGAATTTGTAAAGGTACACNGTGTACCTTTACAAATTCAGAAATAAGATGAAAATTATTGTCAAATGGTTGCTTTTCTTCCCTGTTAATGCTATATTCTAATGTTGTATAGGTGTGCTCTCAAAACTTTTTGTAGGTACACTTTTTAAAACAAGTGAAGGAGGATGACAGTCAAATTAGTATATGTTTATTCCTTATTTTTTATGTAGAGGAGGAAATTTTGTGAAGAAAAAACTTTTGGCAGGATTCATGACTTTGTGTATGCTGTTGTCGCTTCTTCCCACTGCAGTGTTTGCGGTTGAAACAGAAGCTGAACCCAGCACGGAGCAGACTGTTCCGGTCAAAGAGGAAGCCGGGAGCCAGCCCGATGGGGGTAGGGCCGACAATGTTGGAACTACATCTGATTCGTTAACTGGCAGTGGAACTCAAACTGATCCGTATGTAGTGACCCTGCAAACCCTTCCGGCGTTGGGGGAACTGCTGGAGAGCGGAACTACCAGTACGATGTACGTAAAGGCTGGAGAAAACATCACTCTTCCAACTGGCCAGCACATCAATATTCCCCAGGGATGCACGGTTGATTTGGATTTCTGTGGGTTTACTCTATCGAAGTCCGACAGTAGCACCAATGCTCCCATTGAAAACTATGGGACCATGATTATTCGGGATTCCAGCACCGACAAAAAGGGCGGGATCTCTGGCGAAAATCGCTGTATCAATAATTACGGTACCATGACGATTGAGAACGGTCACTATACGACCACAAATGCAGCAAATGGAACAGCAATTCAAAATAAGGTCGAGGATAGTGTCATTACTATCAATGATTGTACCGTAAATGCTGCTTTCTTTGCATTTTATAACATGGGTACCGCAACGATTAACAATGGTACCTTTATTTCTACATCTTGTAATCATAACAAAGATAACACAGGTGCCTCTGCATTTGCCTATTGTTTTGTCAGTGCGGGTGATTTGACATTCAATAACGGATCCGTTACCGGTGTTCAGGGCGGACTGGCAATCAACAGTGGTAAAGCTGTGGTTAAGAATGGTACCTTTAAGACTGTTGCGTGTACTACCGGGCAAGCAACTAGTTGTACCAATGGAGGTACAGCTCATTATGCTATTTATTGTGCGGGTGAGCGAGGGCAAGTGAAGGCTACTGTATCTGGGGGCACATTCACCAGTGCGTCCAAAGTGGCGGTATTCGTTGGAAACGATAATGATGGAGGACAAAAACTCCCTGCTGCCCTGACCATCACCGGTGGTACTTTTAACAGTGGTGCCCAAGATAAGGCCGTGTTTCAGGCACCTAAAACTGGAAATCTTGAAGTTTATAGTGGAAATTTCTCCGGCAGCGTTACAGATTTTATTGTGAAATCTTCCGCAGAAACTCTGCAAGGCGACCGCTATATCGTAGCACCGCTGACCATTGAAAACTCTGTGGCAGAAGTTGGAGGTAAATATTACGCCACTTTGCCCGACGCCATCGCCGCCGCCAAGACCGGCGATACGGTGAAGCTGGTAAAGGATATCACCTCATCCAGCACCATTCAGATTTCCCAAAAGACTGATATTAAGTTGGACCTGAACGGGAAAAAACTCACGGTTACAAGCGGCGACGCCCTTCTTAACAATGGTGCGCTGACCATTCTGGATTCTCTGTCCGGCGGAAAGATCATTTCTGAGAAATCAGGTACAATCGGGGTCGGCAGCAATTCTACCACCACGATTCAGTCTGGTGAGTTTGAATCTGTGGAGGGTGCAGTATTTACTGGGCTCTCGACTGGCGCAACGATTACCATTGAGGGCGGCACTTTCAGCGCCTCTGATAATGCGGTTATTGCGGGTAACGGATCGAACCGGACTGGTGATCCCAATGTGATCAACATCAAGGGCGGTACCTTCAATGGCAGCATTAAGACTGCGGGTTATGTTGCCTGCGGTATCTATGCCCCCTGGAAGGATCAGATCACAGTTTCCGGTGGTACCTTTAACATTACCGGCGGAGCTGGCATTGTTGCCCGTGGAGGAACTATCACCGTCACCGGCGGCGAGTTTAAGACGACCGGAAATGTCACCGGCAAGGTCGGAGATAGCCGAGTTGTAGTTCCCTGTGCCACTCTGGTATTTGACAGTGCGGCAAAGTATCCAGGTATGACCGAAACTTCCAAAATTGCGGTTTCCGGTGGTACATTTACCTCTGATTCTGGAGTCAACACAGTGCAGACTGTGGCTGATGATCCTGCGGACACTTCCCGCGTTTCCATCATCGGCGGCACCTTCTCTTCTGATCCCAAATCCTACATTTCCACCGGCTATACTGCCAAGGAAAACACTCCTTCTGAGGGCCTCTGGACGGTAGAGGCCTCCAATGGCATGGTGGCCGATGTAGAGAAGCCTACGGGCAGCACCTCTGCCTCCGCTACTGTCGGTGGCAACTTCTCTGTCAACCAGGGAGAAACCGGAACCGAAGGAGACGGTCAGGTGAAGCCTGAATCCGGTTCTGTCACTGTAAATGTGGCCACCGGCGAGGCTGGAGCTCCTGACGAAAACGTCAAGCAGGTCACCGTATCTGTGGACAACAACGCTCTGACCTCCGTTCAGTCGGCCAAGGTCGATGTGGATATCGTCACCGACGTGGGCACCGTTACCCTGGACAAGGATGCCTGGAACACCATCACCGAGAAGGCCGATGGCGGCAGCGTGGCCCTGACCGTGGAGGAGAAGATCGGTGGCGGCTGGACCGTGTCCGCCGTTAACGCCAGCGGCGACCCCGTGTTCTCCGCTGAGGACGACACCCGCAAGGGCGAGATCACCGTTTCTGTACCCTATAATCAGGAACTGACCGATGGTCAGAGTGTCGTGGTTTACTATGTGGGTGAAAATGGCCAGTTGGAGTCTATGACCACCACCTATGAGGCCGGCACCCTGTCCTGGACCACCGACCATCTGTCGGACTTCATCGGCGTGATTATCGGAGAGGACGACGAGGCCGTCTGGGTGTCCAATGGCGCCATCACAACCGGGAAGCTGGCCACCGCTCTGGCTGATCCTAAGTTTGACGGCGGCAACATCTATCTGGTGAAGGATGCCGCTTTGGACAGCGCCAAGTTCACCATCAGCAAGAATATCACCATCCTCAAAGACGAGAATGCTGCGGCTGTCCCCGCCATCACCGCCACCGTCGCCGCTGGTCCTACTACCGGCGCCTTTACGATCACCGAGAACGCCGCTCTGACCTTGAACGGCGTGAAGCTGACGGTTAAGGGCACTGCTGATACCGAAGGAAAGGGCGGCAATTACGACGGCACCGGCTTCATTCTGAATAACAGCGCCAATGGCAACGGCGGCAAGCTGATCCTGAACAATGCCGAGGTGGAACTGACCGGGCTGCAGCGCGGCATGGTGTTCCAGGTGGCCGCTGAGAATTTGGCCAGCGTCGAGATGATCAACTCCAAGCTGACCATCCAGAATATCGACGGCAACGCCTCCAACGGCGGCGTGTGGAATATCAAGGATCATTCCACTGTCACCGTAAACGGCTGCGGCGACTATGGTCTAAGCGTACAGGATATCACCGTAGATAATTCTACCGTCAATGTCACAAATGTAGACAAGACCGGCGTGGTCGCCCAGGATGTAACTGTGTCCGGCGGCGGCTCCATCTCTGTGACCAACAGCGGCAAGGAATTGCCCTGCAAAGACTGGCAGGGCAACGACATGAACGCCGTGGTGGAATTGAAGTCTGACGGATCTTTGACAGTAGACGAGAATTCCAAGCTCACTGCCAGCGGCAACAAGGATCAGGACGGCAAGCCCGTTGACAAGATCGATATCAACGGTGGCACTCTGGACAACAAGGGCGCCATCACCGGCGAGATCGTCACCACCGCACCCGCAGGCTCCCACACCGTCAAGGTCGTGGTGAACGGCCAGGTCATTGACATTCAAACCGTGACCAACGGCGACTCCTTCACCCTGCCTGCCGCCCCTGCCGGAGGCAACTTCCAGGGCTGGTATGACGGCACCACAGTTCATGCCGCCGGTGCGACAGTGACCATTACCGCCGATGTGACCTTTACCGCCAGTTGGTACACCTCCGGCGGCGGTGGAGGCGGCGGCTCCAGCAGCTACTCCATCAGCGTGGACAAGAACATTGACAACGGCAGCGTGACTGTCTCCCCCAAGAGCGCCTCCAGCGGCCGGACGGTGACCATCACTGTCAAGGCCGACGAGGGCTATGAGTTGGACGAACTGACGGTCACTGACAAGAACGGGGACGAGATCGAACTGACCGACAAGGGCGACGGCAGGTATACTTTCAAGATGCCCCGGTCCAAGGTGACCATTGAGGCCTCCTTCGTGGAGATCGACCACCAGGATACCTGCCCCGCCGCCGGCTTCCGGGATGTGGACGAGGACGCCTGGTACCATGAGGCGGTGGACTACGCCCTGGACAACGGCCTGATGTCCGGTGTGTCCGACCGGGAGTTCGCCCCCGGCAGCACCCTGACCCG
>NZ_JAOQKF010000006.1:0-32430 GCF_025567565.1 Muriventricola aceti
AAGAAGTTGTGTGCAAACTTCATTCTACCATGTGGGGAAAATCACTATGGATTTTTTCTTAGGTGTCCAACTTCATTTTACAATCAACCGTAGATAAATAGACCGACAATCAGGCCATACAGAGCGGAAACAGCAGCAGCCTCAGTAGGGGTGAAGATACCACCATAGATACCGCCCAAGATGATGACAGGCATCAACAGACCCCAGAAAGCCTCCTTAAAGGCTGCCCAGCGTTCTTTCCCACTGGCCTTCGGCAACAGGACCAACTCACGGCCCCGGCTGACAAACTGCATGGCGAACACAAGGAAAATACCCATCAGGATACCGGGGACGATACCGGAGGCGAACAGAGAGCCCACAGACTTGCCGGTAACGGAGCCGTAGATAACGAAGGTGATAGACGGCGGGATGATGATGCCGATGGCACCGGCGGTAGACATCAAGGCGGCAGAATCGCCCTTATCATAGCCAGCCTTCACCATAGCGGGAATCAGGATCATGCCCAGAGCAGCCACTGTGGCGGGGCCGGAGCCGGAGATGGCAGCAAAGAAGCAAGCCACGATGACGCAGACCAGAGCCATACCGCTCTTTCGATGGCCCACCAAGGTCCGGCAAAAATCGATCAGCCGGGCGGAGATCCCGCTCTTTTCCATGACGTTGCCGCCCAAGATAAAGAAGGGAATGGCCAGCAGTACAAACTTACCCGTAGAAGAGTAGAGGTTGCTGGGGATCATAGAGAAGGGCAGATTCTCAGCAATCAGAGCGGCCACGCTGGAGATTCCCAGTGAAAGTCCAATCGGCACATTGAGGAGCAGAAGGACAAAGAAGGAGCCGAACAGAATCAGTGAAACCATAGCTTACTTCTCCTCCTTCTTCACCAAATGGGTAATGAACAGCTGAATATAACGGATGACCAGCACGCCACCACTGATGGGTACAAACATGCCAAACATCCACTCAGGCCACTGCATACCAGCGGTAAGCTGACCCAAAACGTACTCCTGCTTGGCCATGAAGAAACCAAACCAGAGAATGAGGACACCAAAGATAATCCCCATCAAGTCGCCCAGCAGAGTGCAAAACTTCTGCCCTTTCGCTGGGAAAAAATCGGTCAGAACAGTCAAGCCAAGGTGCGCGCCACGCTTGGCGGCCACAGCGGCGCCGGTCAGGCTTAGGATGATAAGACCCAGACAGGTCAGCTCCTCAACAAAGGGCATAGAAGCCTTCAGCACATACCGGGCAACTACGTTGACACAGGTCAACAGCATCATGACGAGCAGGATGATCGCACAGATGTTGTCTTCCAACAGTGAGAAAAACTTTTTCATTTGTGGTCCCTGCCTCCTTAATTACTTAGAAAACTCTGGAATCACTCGATGCCAAAGGCAGCGCAAGCATCCGCACCGTAGATCTCCTTGTACTCGTCAATGACAGGCTGAACAACAGCGGTAAACTCAGCCACATCTTCGTCGGTGAACTCGTAGATCTCACAGCCGTTCTCCTCGGCAAACTTAGTCTTCAGGTCCGCCTCCTCGGCGATGAGGGTCTGGTTCATTTCCTTGCAGGCCTCCTCCACACACTCGCGGATCAAAGCCTGGGTATCAGCGTTCAGCTTGTTGAAATTGTTGGAATTGGCCATCCAAGTAAACGCCTCGTACACATGGTTGGAAATGGAGATGTACTTCTGGACCTCCTGGACGTTGCCGGAGTTGATGGTACCAAGGCTATTATCATGGCCGTCGATGGTGCCCTGCTGCAGAGCAGTAAAGACCTCACTCCAGCTCATGGCCTGGGGGCTAGCGCCAAAGGCGGTATAAAAAGCGGAGAAGAAGTCACCGCCGGGCACACGGATCTTCAGTCCCTTCAGGTCATCAGGATCCTGGATGGGATGCTTGCTATTGGTCATAGCTTTAAAGCCGTTGTGGACAGCGCCCAGATAAGTGATGCCTTTCTCAGCCAGAACAGAGCTCAGGAACTCACCGCCCTCGCCAAAGAAAGCGTCCTCCGCCTCCTGATAGTCGGCAAAAATCCAGGGCAGAGTGCTTACCATCATTCGGTTATCCAGGTTGGCGATGATGGAGGTGGAATGGATGTCGATATCCACAGTACCGTCGGCCAGCAGTTCCAGGCCCTTGCTCATATTGCCGCTAGCCAGCTGGTCATTGGGGAATACATCAACAGTGACCAGTCCGCCGGACTTCTCCTCAATCTTCTCGGCAAACAGCTTGGCAGTACGGGTGTCGTTGCCCAGGTCCGTACCGTTACAGCTCAAACGCAGGGTCACTTTATCATACTGAGGTCCAGAAGCGGTACCCCCATTGCTGCCAGTGCTATTTGTGTTTGTGTCATTGCCACTGCCGCATCCAGCCAGCAGGGACAGCGCCATGGCAGAAGCCATAGCCAAAGCTAAAATTTTCTTCTTCATGTGTTTCCCTCCAAAAAATGTGTTTCCCTTTCCTCATTCTTCCATCCGCTGAAGCGACCGCTTTTAGTAGATTTGACAGCAAACTTCCGAACATAGGATGTTACGACCATCATAATAGACTATCTTTTAGGGAAAGTCAATGTCCTTTTTTTCAACTCGGGCAACTTCGTTGAACTAACTAATTTTTAAATCTAAAGCTGTATAATTTCACCAAAGCAGGCTTTCTGAGTTAATTTCTGGACATTTTCGCTTTTTATTTCAATCTTTTCGGAATGTCAGACAAAAAAAGAGGTCCAGGCCAAAAGCCGGACCTCTTTCCTTTGGTACGAATCGAAACACTGTACCCTATTAATCCTTATAAACTCCACGCCAATAGAAGTAGCTGTCATTGATTGCCTGATACAATTCTTCCATATTTGTACCAGCCAACTTATCCAGCAGATTTTTGTGCGTATCGATCAGGTACTGCCTGTCCCCTTTCTGAATGACTGTTTCAATAGTCTTTAGTCGAGATGCCTTGGTCAGCTCCACGATATTACTATGTACAATCATGATGGCAGCGTTCTCGGTGGACCGGGCCAGCTCATCATGAAACTCGATATCGGCGTCGGCAATCTTCTGAAAATCCGGGGGATCCTCCATCAAATAGCCTCTTAGTTTCTCATACTTCTGGTAAAGCACCTTCCATTGTTCCTCTGAAATGCGCTTTTCCAGCAGCATCTGCATAATACCGTTCTCCACCACTTCACGCAGACCAATCAACTCATTAAAAGAGCTCCCACTGCGCAGAATGATGCTGTATACCATTGGATTGAGTACCTTGGGAGAAAACCCGTCACATACATAGGTCCCTTCGGCCCGTCGAATCGTCAATACGCCATAGGCGACTAAAATACGAACCGCTTCACGCACTGTATTTCGCCCGACGCCAAATTTCCGGACCAGTTCCGACTCCACTGGGATCTGGTCGCCAGGTTTTAACTCTCCACTGATAATCGCTTCGGTCAGTCTGGACACCACAATATCCACCATCGATTTACTTGCAATCGGCGCAAGATAGTTTTTGTCCAGCTCCTTCATATAATCACCCGCGTCTGCTTTAATAATTATATCCTTACGATACCCCATTCTATGATATAATTTCTTTTACATTATACCTTCAAATTTTTTATAATACAAGAGCTAATTCCGAAAGGATTTCGCTCAATCTATTTTGTGCTAAAAATTTTCTTTTCTGTTGTTTTAACTTGAAACACCCAGAAGCGTGTCTTTTGTCTCTTTTAGAAAAATCGCGCCTCTCCGGCAGATCTGCCGGGGAGGCGCGGGCTATATCCTTCATTCTCACTACAGGATGATGCAGATCAACCCTCCAGATCCCTCGTTGATGATACGCTGGAGGGTCTCCCTTAACTTGGTCCGGGCATCCTCAGGCATCCGTTTGATCTTGGAATTTAGATCCTCATTGACCAGCTCATGGAGAGACTTTCCAAAAATATTGGCCTCCCAGATCTTGCTGGAATCACCCTCATATTCCTGAAGGAGATAGTTAATCATATCCTCGCTCTGCTTCTCTCCCCCTACGATGGGCGAGACCTCTGTTTCAATATCTGCTCGGATCATATGAATGGAGGGGGCGCTGGCTTTTAGACGTACCCCGTATCGTCCTCCCTGCTTGACGATTTCAGGCTCCTCCAGCACGAGGGAGTCAATAGAGGGCACCACAATTCCGTATCCCGTCTGCTCCACCTGCTCTAAGGCGTCCGATACTTTGTCGTAGGCGCATTTCACCTTGGCCAGTTCTGTCAGCAGAGCCATCAAATCTCCGTCATCCCCTACCTGGAAGCCAGACTGCTGAGATAGTGTAGCGTAGAATAGGCTACGGGGCAAGTCCAGTGTGGCCGCCGACAGCCCTGTGCCCAAATCGATTGAGGTGATCCGCGCTCCACTTACCACTTCGCAGTTCTGGAATGAGGAGACGGCCTGCTCCACGTCCCGTATCCGGCGCAGTTCACTGGTCCCCTCCCGGATGGCGCTGTATAGCTCCGCTTTGATGGGATGCTCCTGGGGCAGGGCATCCACCCAAGGCGGAAGAAACAGGTCCAGCTCCTTAATGGGGAACTCATAGAGGACGCCCTTGAGTAGATCGTTGATCTCCTCTTGGCTCAGTTCCAGGCAGTTGACCGCTACACAGGTAACGTCGTACCGTTGCGCGATATCCGCCCGGATGGCTTGGGCACGGTCAGATTCCGGATAGGCGGAGTTGAGCAGTACAACAAAGGGCTTGCCCAGCTCCTTCAGTTCGGAGATGACCCGTTCCTCAGGCTCTAAATAATCCTCCCGCTGGATGTCGGTGATCGTCCCATCTGTTGTGATTACGATGCCAATCGTGGAGTGCTCTGAAATCACTTTTCGGGTACCGATCTCCGCAGCCTCAGCCATAGGGATCTCATGGTCAAACCAAGGAGTGGTGACCATGCGCTCATTCTCCCCCTCTAGCTGGCCCACGGCCCCACTGACCATATAGCCTACGCAGTCGATCAGCCGGACCTGAAAGGCAGCTCCCCCCTCTACCTGGACAGAGACGGCCTCCTCGGGGACGAACTTTGGCTCGGCGGTCATGATGGTACGGCCGGAGCCGCTCTGAGGCAACTCATCCCGTGCCCGTTCCCTCCGGTATACATTCTCGATATTGGGAATCACCAGAGTCTCCATGAACCGCTTGATAAAGGTGGATTTTCCTGTACGAACCGGCCCCACGACGCCGATGTAGATATCCCCTTCGGTCCGCAGGGCAATATCCTCGTAGATTTTGCGATCTTCCACTGCAATTCCTCCTTCGGCTCTTTGGTCAGCCGGTAGTTTCCATACAATCTATGAGGATAAGCTGTATAATATAACAGCAGGAAACCTCTTTTCCATAAAAACATAGAGAGGATGGCCGCAGAGCGCATCCATCCTCCCTATTCTCTATGTCCGGAGCACAAGCACTCCTTTCACCGGGTACTGGGAATCAACAGCATGATACCAGTGGGCAGTGTGCCCTCTTCCAACTCATTGGCCTGCAGTATCTCTTGGGTAGTTGTGCCGTAGGCCTTGGCAATATCCCAGATATCCTCTCCGGGGGCAGCCAGCCTCAGCACCACAGAGGGTCTAACGCCGCTGCTGCACCGTGCCTCCCCAAGTCTGGCGCCACGAACCACAGGCACAGAGATGCACTCCGTAGTCAGACAGTGGAATTCGACGGTAAACCGTACCTCCACGCCGCCGGCAGAGGGGGTGGCAAATACTTCGCCTGAGGTGGAACAGCGGCAGCTGCACCGACTGCCCTCGGAACAGTTCAGGCGGCACTGGACTGGAATAGTCCGGCGGACACACTGGACCATCTCATTTTCATCCAGGTACATGACAGTGATCCAAGCCTCGGCGGTCAGGACTAACTCTTTCCCCTCCCTGCTCTGGCTCACCTGGCCCAGAGCCAGGCGGCTGTCTACCACGCTTCGTACCATCTCACCTGTCTCCAGCAGCTCCCGGACGGCCTGGGGACGGATCGACTGCTCCCCCAGCCGGAACAGCTGCTGATTGTCCCGGTCCGCCTCCAACTGCCAGCTGGTGCTGTATAGGTCTTGGAGCAAGGTTACCGGACGGTGGCAGCGCACCTCAGCCTGGGCCAGCAACTCCAGCGTCACCTCCAAGCTGCGGCTGTCCTCACTGCTGGGACCGCACCGGAAGTCTGTAATCTCCACCAGGACCTGGCAATCTCCCTCTTCTCCAGCACCTGTTACCTCCAAAATCTGAGAGAAAGGCATGGACTCGTGGTTAGTGGTCAATCCGCCGCCCGCCTCCAGAAGGAGCAGCTCCAGCTCAACCACCCCTTTCAGAATCAGTTTGGTTCCTATGAGCTTGTTTTCTGAGCATACAGCACTGGCCCGGCTGGCCAGAAGTTGAGGGATCTCTCCTTGGTTTCCCTGAAGTCTGATCTGTTCAGTAAATGTAAAGGGTTTTTCCTGGACAGATGAAATCTGATAATTTTCTCCCTGATACTGGCGCTGGCACAGTGTATGGTCTTCAGTATCAGACGCGCCGCTACAGATAGGGATTTCTGTTGGCTGGAGTGCTGTCACATCTACCGCTAGATCCACCCGGAGCAGCACCTTCCTGGGGTTTAGTGCTCTCGCCTCAGCGCAGCGCAGGCGAGGACTGGCCTCTACATATCCCTGGTCCGTGAGCCCTGTGGCCTCGGCCTGACAGGTAAATGGAAGTCCCACCTCCATACGGCGCAGCCCGGCAGAACCCTCAGGCTGGTACAGAATGACAGCCCGGACCATGCCGGTTACTACCGCCATCCCCTCTTTGGCTGCCTTAGAGCTGAGTGTAGCCTGACCGCACACATCCACGATCCGCAGAATATCCGGACAGGCGTCCGGAACAATGGACTCCAGCGTTTCCTCCTGGCAGAGCGTCACCTCAGTCAGTGTTTCATAACATACGATCGTATCCCGTTCAAATTCCAGTTCCATGGTCATTGTCCTCTCCTTATCATGGTGTCAGGCCGGCGGAACGCGGCCCCGGCTTTGTGACACCATATGAGAGAACGGCAGAATGTATGACTGCTTTTTCCCCTCTCAGGACTTATCGCACCCCGAAGATCCTGCGCAGCAGTCCCCGCAGGCATTTGGGGGAACGCACCACTACGATACCCATGAACACGCCTCCCCTCCCCTAAATTGACCGTCTCCGGCTGTTACCATTATATGGCGGAAGGGCTGGTCCGTGTCACTGATCCTCCTCTTTTCTCTCCATCTCCTCCACTTTGGGATTTAGAAATAGGAAAGGAGCGGATGACGAAATCGTCATCCGCTCCTTTCCTATCCGCGCTCCCAATCTGGAATCGCTTTGGCCTGTTCATACAGGCGTACATAGCTCTGATGCCGAGTTGGTTCAATCTCTCCCTCTTTCAGAGCCGCCAAAACGGCGCAGCCCTTCTCCTTCACATGAGCGCAGTCTTGAAACCGGCATCGTCCCAGGTAGGGCGCAAAGTCTGGAAAGGCATACTGCAACTCCTCTTTGCGGGCCAGCTCCATGCGGTCCACATC
Organism: Muriventricola aceti; assembly: GCF_025567565.1. Classification (NCBI taxonomy): domain Bacteria; kingdom Bacillati; phylum Bacillota; class Clostridia; order Eubacteriales; family Oscillospiraceae; genus Muriventricola; species Muriventricola aceti. The sequence goes on from NZ_JAOQKF010000006.1 coordinate 7,519, forward strand.
GAAGGAAGAGAACCCCGGCGTATCCGCTGCCAAGGCGCTACACGACAGGCGGTACAGCTCCACATGGCGGGTGGTATGCCGGCCCCGGCCCAGCTTTTGGCTCACATCCCCGGTGGAAAGGGCAATTCCAGAGTCCAGCGCGTTCAATACGCTTGATTTCCCTACCCCCGAATTTCCTGTAAAGGCAGATACCTTTCCGGTGATTAGACTGCGAAGCTCCTCCAGTCCCTCCCCGGTTTCCGCGCTGATGCGAAGGGTTGGAAAGCCAGCCCTTTGATAGATTCCAGCCAGTTTCTGGCCATCTGCAAGGTCGCATTTATTGATACAGATGATACACTGGCAGTTCCTGCTCTGGGCGATGGCGGCCACCCGGTCGATAAGAAAAGGGTCCGTAACCGGTACAGCTTCCGAAGCGATGATAACCAGTTGGTCGATGTTGGCTACCGCAGGACGGAAAAACTCATTTCTCCTAGGCAGGATCTCATCCAGCGTGCCCGGGCTGCCATCTAAGGATGGGGTAAACCGTACCCGGTCCCCCACCAGAGGCGTCATCTTAATATGGCGAAGCCTGCCCCGTCCCCGACAGGTATAGACGCTCGCTCCGTCATCCACATAATAGAAGCCGCTGAGGGCCTTCATGATCGTACCTTCCGCCATCATCCTTCAAAACTTTCTGTCCAGCTGTTCTGTAGGACGCCATCTACATAGAGGGACATATTCTTGCTTTCTCCCGCTTTGGCCGTCACCGATACTTCAACCAGCATTTCCATTGTGGTGTCTATATCGTCGGAAAAAACGACCTCTCCGTCCGCCAGGATCTGAATAAACGCTACTCCACCAGTTTCCGGCAGAGGGACGCTCAACGTCTTGGTGACATCCTTAGCCTGGGTGCTGGGGTCCGGTCCCTGGCTGACCTGAAGACTGACAACGCTTCCAGCCTCGACCTCTTTATACGCCTCAGGATACTGCCACACTACCTGCCCCGCCTGAGCGGTATCGCTGTACACAGGGGTGACAGTCCCCACCTTCAGCCCAAGGGCGGTAATATCTTCTTCCGCCTTTTCCTGGGTTAAGCCTACCAGGCTGGGCATGGAAAAGGTCTCCGTAGCTGGCCCCAGGCTGACTACCATATGGACCTCCGTTCCCAGGGGAACCGGATTATTTTCCAGCGGCGTGAATGATATGACATGGTTGTAGGCAATCGTATCGTCATGCTCATAGGTGGGGGTGGCCACCTTCAGCCCCATCTCTGTGACCGCCAGATAGGCTTTGGAATACTCCATATTTTTTAGGTCAAGCATATTCACTGTTTCCGGTCCGCCACTGACAGTCACGGTGATAGGTGTCACCTCATCCTGGACCTTGGAGTCCGCTGCCGGGTCCTGGTGGAGGATTACACCTGCGTCGGTGTCCTCGTCGGTCTTTGTTTCTCCCAGGACCACCGTAAAATGCTCACCCAGTATGGACGGGTCCGTCATCACTTCCTCATAACTCTTACCAATCAAATTTGGTACATCATAGCTGATCTGCGGTGTAAACAGGCCGGACAGGAAGGTATTGTAGAGGAAATAGACAACCACGCCGATAAAAGCCAGTATAGCTACCACAGCCCCCACCACCGGCCAAGGGAAGCCTCCCTGCGGCCCATCCTCGTCCTCCTCCTGGCGGCGAGGGCGGTGGTCCTCTCTGTGGCCGCCGGAATGGCGCCGCTCTGGTCTTGCCTCCCGGCTCCGATGTGAGGCCGATACCGCATGGATCTGAGTCTTGTCTCTGTCTTCCTCTTCAGGGGATGCGACGGAAAATTCGTTGAGATTATACTCAAAATTAATGGTAGGATTCTTCCGAAACTCCTCCAGATCCGCCAGCATTTCATCCGCGTTGAGGTATCGGTTGTCCGGATTGGGGGCCATCGCTTTCATAGTGATGGCCTCCAGTGCCTCAGGGATTGATGGATCGATTTCTCTGGGAGACAGAGGGATCGAGTTGATATGCTGAATGGCCACCGAAACCGGGGTATCCCCTTCAAATGGAAGCCGTCCGGTGATCATTTCATAGAGCACCACACCGGCGGAGTACAAATCGGAGCGTGCGTCAATAAAGCTACCCCTGGCCTGCTCCGGAGAGATATAGTGGACAGAGCCCAGCGCCTCCTGGGTCAAAGTGCTGTGGCCCCCGGAGGCCACCCGCGCGATGCCGAAGTCGGCCACCTTTACGCTCCCGTCCCGGAGCACCATCACATTGTGGGGCTTGATGTCCCGATGGATAATGCCCCGGCTGTGGGCGTGGCCCAGCGCCTTGGTAATTTGTGTGATGAAGTGGAGGGCCTCACGCCAGTTCAGCTTGTTCCCCTTCTTCTGCATATATTGCTTCAGGGTAATCCCGTCGATCAGTTCCATGACGATATACTCCAGCTGGGAGGAGCGGCTCACGTCATAGACAGCCACGATATTTGGGTGGGACAGCATGGCTACAGCCTGGGACTCGTCGTGGAAGCGGCGGCGGAACTCGGCGTCCTGGGCCAGATCCTCCCGCAAAATCTTGATAGCCACCAGCCGGTTCAGGCGGTGGCACCGTGCCTTATACACCCTGGCCATGCCGCCGGAGCCGATAAGCTCCAGTATCTCATATCGGTTGTCGAGTAATTTACCTATGTATTGATCCATGGTAACATCCTCCCTATCTTCTTGTTCATAACCGGGGCCGTCAGCAGCGGATCAGGACCGCTGTCACGTTGTCCGGCGCGCCCCGGTGAAGGGCGATGTCCAGCAGACGCTGGGGACAGCTTTCGCTGTCACCGCCGTGGATCACCTCGTAGAGCATCTCCTGCTCTGTGACCAGATTGCTCAACCCATCGCTGCACAGCAGGAGAAAATCACCCTGGGCCAGCGGCTGGCGAAAGCAGTCCGCCAACAGCACAGGCTCGGCGCCCAGGGCCCGGGTAATCAAATTTTTATGCGGATGAGTCCTGGCCTGTTCTCTCGTCAGCTCTCCCCGCTCCACCAGGTCCTCGACCAGAGAGTGGTCCCTGGTGATCAGCACGATGCCGTCCCCATTGATATGATAGGCCCGGCTGTCCCCCTCGTTAAGGATGACCGCCTCCCCCGCTCCGGCCAGAGCAGCCACCAGTGTGGTGCCCATCCCAGTGCAATCCTCATCTGTGGCTGCCTTTTGGAATATCTCTTGGTTGGCCTGGGAGGCCGCCCGCTGCATCCGCTCCTGGTCATCGCCACTCTCCCGGAGAAAGCGGTCCATAAACAGGTCCACAGCCATAGCGCTGGCCACATTGCCTGCTCTGGCGCCTCCCATTCCATCACAGACCAGAGCGATCACCCGTCCGTCATCCATTGTCCGGGCAGAAAACGCATCTTGATTTTGTTGCCGAACCACACCCCGATGGGTGATCCCCCATACTTCCATGGAATGTAACCTCACTTCTTAGCGGTACACCACCGGCACCGCTTCGTCAATTTTCCTCTCTCATGGCCTTTCTCCGCAGTTGGCCGCAGGAGGCGTCGATATCTCCCCCCAGCTTGCGCCGGACGGTGACGGTAACCCCCTGGCTCTCCAGCCGCTTCTGGAAAGCCGCCACTCGCCTGCTTGGTTTCAGAGGACTCTCCTCCACGTCGTTGAGAGGAATTAGATTCACATGACCGGGTGTTCCCTTCAGCAGGCTGGCCAGCCGGTCGGCCTGTTGGTCAGAGTCGTTAACTCCGTCGATCATGGCGTACTCATAGGAGATCCGCCGTCCGGTGGTCTGGAAATACCGGCGACAGCAATCCATCAGCCTTTCCACCCCTATGCCCCGATTTACTGGCATGATTTTCGACCGCGTCTCGTCATCGGGCGCGTGGAGGGAAACGGATAGTGTTAATTGTAACCCACGCTGGGCCAATTTGTCAATTTTGTCTACCAAGCCGCAGGTGGACAGAGAGATATGCCGCATCCCAATGTTCAATCCGTCGGGATGGTTGACCAGGGTGAGGAACTTCATCACCGTGTCATAGTTATCCAATGGCTCCCCGATGCCCATCAGAACGATGTTGGAGATTGGCTCACCGCTGTCTATCTGGGTAAACAGGACCTGGTCCACCATCTCCGCCGGAGTCAGATCCCGGACCTTTCCAGCCAGGGTAGAGGCACAAAAGGCACACCCCATGCGGCAGCCCACCTGACAGGAGATACATACCGTATTCCCATGCTTGTACCGCATCAAAACTGTTTCAATACAGTTGCCATCGGCCAGCTCCCAGAGGTATTTGATCGTCCCATCCAGGGCGGAAACCTGCTTCCGGGCCACCTTGGGCTTGGACAGAAAGCACTGCTCCTCCAGCTTTTGACGAAGGGGCTTGGACAGGTCGCTCATCTCCCCAAAGGAGGTGGCCCCCCGGTAGAACCAACGAAAGACCTGCTTTCCCCGAAAGGCGGGCTCTCCCTGCTCTTGGAGCCAAGCGGTCAGCTCCTCCAGTGTCATGGATTTTAGGTCGATCAAAGGGAATCCTCCCCCTTCCGAAGCTTGCAAATAAAGAATCCGTCGGTGTCGTGGCGATGTGGCCACAGGGTTATCATCCCCTCCGGGGCCGCTCCTACTGGGTCAGGCAGTACAAAGGGCTCCTTTTGGAAGGAGCTGTCCCTTGTTAAAAAGGTCCCAATGACCTCCTCGTTCTCCCGACGGAGAAGCGTGCAGGTAGAGTAGAGCAGCGTCCCGCCGGGCCGTACATACCGGGCCGCATTGGACAGGATGGCCAGCTGGATCTCTGGAAGTCCCTCCAAAGGCGCCGGGTCCTTGTAGCGGATATCCGGCTTTTTACGGATGACACCCAGCCCGGAGCAGGGGGCGTCTACCAGTACCAGGTCAAAGGCACGCTCCCACTCCGGGTGAAATACTTTGCCGTCGGCGGTCTGTGGAGTAATGATGTCCAGACCCAACCGGTCCGCGCCGGCCTGGATGAGTTTCTTTTTATGGGGATGAAGGTCGCAGGAAATGACCTGGCCACAATTTTCCATCGCAATCGCCGCAGCGAAGGACTTTCCTCCGGGGGCGGCACAGCAGTCCAGCACCCTCATGCCGGAGATGGGGCCTGCGGCGAGGACGGCCAGCCGGGACGCTGGGTCCTGCACATAGAACAGACCCTTTTGAAAGGCATCAAGCTCCTCCAGATTACCCGTCCGGGCCAAAAGCAGACAGTCGTTCAGCCATAGGTGGAGTCGTGCCTCCACCCCCGCCTCCTCCAGCTTATCCCGCAGCTCCTGGGCCGTAATCTTTGTTGTGTTCACCATAACGGACATAGGTGGCTGGCTATTATTTGCTGCAAGCAGCTTGGATGTTTCCCCTGTCCCGATGGCCAAGAGAAATTCCTTTACCATCCACTCCGGATGGGAATACAAAATAGACAGATAAGAGGTGGGGTCCCGCTGAGGTACCGTGGGCAGATCGTCCAGACTTCGGACCAACGCCCTCAAAATACCATTTACCATTCCCGCCGCCCTGGGGTTTTTACAGTGCCGTTTGGCCAGCTCCACCGAGCTGTTTACCGCCGCGCTCTGGGGAATCTTATCCAGAAAGAGAAGCTGGTATGCCCCCAAGCGCAGGGCCTGTACCACCTTTTCCTCCATCCTCTTCAGGGGAATATTGGAAAACCGGGACAGATAAAAGTCCAGCAGCATCTGATTTTGAAGCACGCCAAAGCACAGTTGGGTGGCAAGGGCCGCATCCCGTCTGTCCGCTCCGTGTTGAGCTAGTTGTTTCTTCAACACACCATCCGACCAGCCCCCTTGCTTGTGGCAGGCATACAGCGCCTGCAACGATACCTCGCGTGCGTCCATGCTTCTCACCGGCCTTTCTTCTTCTTTTCTTGAAAGAAAAAGGAGGGGAAAACTTGAGAAAAACTTCGTTTTCTCTCACTTTCTTACCATTTCTCTCAGCGTTAAAACAGAATGCCAATCAGGTCCTCCTATCATAGCAGCCGGGATGACTATAAAATACAGGCAAGTCTCCCTATAAATTGGCAAATGCCATGATAAATGACCGCTCCCATGGCGTTTCTCCTTTTTCGATCACAGGTGAATGGGATGGCCAGCCAAATAGGAGGCGGCGGACATACGCTTGCCGCCAGGAGCCTGCAGCTCTAGGATACGGAGGAGCCTTCCGTCCCCACAGGCCACATCGATGCCTTCCTTCCCCGCGGCGACCACTGTACCAGGCTGTTTGTCCGTCCCCTGGTCCAGAAGGGTGGACTTGAACACTTTGACTGGCTCCGCAGAAAAGATGTCCGTGGAGGTGGCGGGCCATGGCACCAGCCCTCTGATCTGGTTATGGATGTCCCACCCGCTCCTGCTCCAGTCGATGGGAGAGAGCTCTCGGGACAGCATAGGAGCCAGCGTAGCCTGGCTGTGGTCCTGAGGGATCCGCCGGGCGGTCCCGGCAGCCAGCTCCGCCACAGTTTGGACCAGCAACCGCCCACCCAGGCCAGCCAGCCGGTCGTGGACGTTCTCCACCGTTTCCTCCGGGTCGATATGGGTTGTCTCCTGGGCGATGATATCTCCGGCATCCAGTTCCCCGGCCATATACATAATGGTCACACCTGTCTCCTTTTCCCCACGGATCACTGCCCAGTTGATGGGGGCAGCCCCCCGGTATTTGGGCAGCAGAGAGGAATGGACATTGATGCAGCCCATTGGAGGCAGAGCCAGGATATCGTCAGGTAGGATACGGCCATAGGCGGCCACCACCACCAGCTCCGGTGCCAGCTCCCTGAGCTGGGCTAATGCTGTGCCATCCCGAAGCTTGGTAGGCTGGTAGACCGGGATCCCATGAGCTGCGGCGCAGGACTTGACCGGTGTAGGCTGAAGCTTGTTCTGGTGCCGCCCAACCGGCTTGTCCGGCTGGCTGAACACCCCGCACACCTCATGTCCCGCGGAGATCAGCCCCTCTAGAGAGGGAACAGCAAAGTCTGGAGTGCCCATAAAGACGATCCTCATCCCCGCTCCTCCTGCTCCTCTTCCGACATCATCTGGTCCAGATCCTCGTTAGTATAGAGCTTGTCCGTCAGTTCCGTGTACAGATGGCCGTCCAGATGGCTCAACTCGTGACAGAAACAGCGGGCGGTGAGTTCCTGTCCCTCCACCTCAAACCAGTTTCCATCCCGGTCCTGGGCCTTTACTTTAACCCAAGCCGGCCGCTTCACATAGCCCCACAGTCCAGGGACAGACAGGCAGCCCTCCAGTCCGTCCTGTTCGCCCTTCTGGTCAACGATTTCAGGGTTGACCAGCTCCAGCATCTCTCCATCATCATTCACCACGATGACCGCACGGCGCAGGATGCCCACCTGAGGAGCGGCCAGCCCAAGGCCGTTGGCCTTTGCCAGCGTCTCCTTCAAGTCGTCCAGCAGCTCCCACAGCTTCTGGTCAAATTTGGTGACGGGATGGCACATCTTATTCAGGGCCGGATCGCCCTTGGTTAGGATCGTACGAATCGCCATGTTATTTTCTCCTTTTATTCTTCTGTCGGGGCCTCAAAGCCCAAGTCTAACTCTGATAGGGATCCCAATCTCCATACACGGACACCCCCCGGTTGTCCTTATCCTGATGGACGGACCGGATGAGATGAGCAATCAATCTACGGACTTCTCTGGTACAGGGGCCAGTCAAAGTCAGGCGATAACGGTAGCGGTTATTCACCTTCGCCACCGCAGCCGGAGCCGGACCCAGCACCTGCCAACCGCCCGGAGCGTATCGCTTCAGCTCCTGATCAAGCGCCTGCCGCAGTCGGTCGCAGCACCGCAGGACAGCCATCTCATCCACACTGGAGGCGGTGAGTACGATAATATCCTGAAAAGGCGGGTAGCCCCGCAGCCGACGCAGCAGGATCTCGGACTGGTAGAAACTGTCATAATCCTGGCTTGCGGCACATCGGATCACATCGTTTTCCGGGGTAAAGGTCTGGATGACCGCTCGCCCCTGTTTGTCCCCCCGCCCTGCGCGGCCTACGACCTGGGTCAGCAGAGAGAAGGTGCGTTCCCCAGCCCGGAAGTCGTCCACATACAGGGACAAATCGGGAGCGATGACCCCAACCAAAGTCACATTTTCAAAGTCCAGACCTTTGGCTACCATCTGAGTCCCCACTAAAATGGGAATCCGTTCCTTCTGAAAGCGGTCCAGCAGCTCCTCATGGGGGTGGGCCGCTGAAACTGTATCCGTATCCATCCGCAGGACCTGCGTGCCTGGAAACAGCGTCTCCAGCTCCTCCTGGACTCGCTGGGTCCCCACCCCGATAAAGTTCAGCAGTCCTCCGCAGGAGGGACACACCGGGGGCAGGGGCTGGGACCAGCCGCAGTGATGGCACATGAGCCGGCCGTTGGCCGAGTGATAGGTCAGCTTCACTGAGCACCGGGGGCACTCAGGCACCTGCCCGCACTCTCCGCAGGAGACCATTCGGCTGGCTCCCCGGCGGTTGAGGAACAAAATCGACTGCTCGCCCCGCGCCAGATTTTCTTCCAGCTCCCGCCGGAGCACGGAGCTGATGGCGGAGGCGTTGCCTTGACGCAGCTCCTGCTTCATATCGGCCAGGATAACCTGTGGAAGCGGGTGCTGGTTATAGCGGTTCTTCAGCTGGAACAGGTGGTATGTCCCCTCCTGCCCATGGTACATGCTCTCCACAGAAGGAGTAGCGGAGCCCAGCACCAGCAGAGCCCCGTGCTGGACACAGCGGTATTTCGCAATATCTCGGGCGTGGTACCGTGGAACATTTTCTGATTTATAGCTGGTCTCCTGCTCCTCATCCAGGATGATGACGCCGATGTTGTCCAGAGGGGCAAAGACAGCGGACCGGGTGCCAATGACCACGGTAGCTGTTCCTTCACGTACCCGCTTCCACTCGTCATACCGCTCCCCCGCCCGAAGTGAGCTGTGAAGGACGGCTATCTGATCCCCAAAGTGAGAAGTGAATATTCTTAGCAGCTGCGGTGTCAGAACGATCTCCGGCACCAGGACTAGCGCTGTTTTCCCCTGCTTTCTGGTTTCCTGGATCAGTCGGATATAGATCTGTGTCTTGCCGCTGCCTGTCACACCATAGAGCAGCGCGGCAGCCGGCTGACCGCTCCGGCGCAGCTGGTCAAGCCCCTCAAACGCCTCCTGCTGTTCCCGGTTGAGCACCAGGGGCTGGGCCGGCTCCACCTGGATGGCAGGCAGGCGGCGGAACACCTCCCGCTCCTCCAAGGTCAATATTCCACTTTTTTCTAGGGATTTTATGGTAGGCATAGAAGCCCCGGTGAAATAACACAACTCTTTGACCGAAGCCGCACCCAGTGTACACAGCAGTTCGGTTACGGAGTATCGAAGGGGAGCCGTCTTTCGCTTGGGCGTGACCATAGCCATAGCGTCCTCCGTGGGGACCGCCAACACCGCCAGCTTCTCCCGCTTATCCCCTACGCCCCGGCGTGTACTTGTTTCCAGCCGCGCCGCGCCTCTCTCCACCAAAAGATGGATCGCCGGATTAGGATCCTTGGGGCCGAAGGCCATACGGATCTGTTCCATATCTCCCCTTCCGCCCCAGTCATACAGCAGGTCCAAGAGCTGTACCGCCAGGGCCGCCCCCTCCGCCACCTGATAGGCCGCTTCCTTGTCTCCCTGGACCACTACCTGATCCCGGAGTGAGAAATAGAGCCCTGCCGGCAGCATGGCTTTGACGCAGTCATACATCGTACAGAAACAGCGTTCCCGCATCCAAAGGGCCAGTTGGATCCCTTTATGGTCTAGCACCGGCGCATCATCTAACTTAGATTGGATGGCTTTCAGAGAGGGGCCACCCTCCCCCTCCTCACGGATGGAGAGGACAATGCCGTCCGTCCCCCGGTTTCCGCTTCCAAAAGGGACGAGCACCCGCATACCAGGCACCAGTTCCTTCTCCAACTCCTTGGGGATCCAGTAGTCATAGGGCTTATCAATAGCGTAGACGGCCCTGGAAACAGCGACTTTTGCGATTTTCCGTCCCACGGTCCGACCACCCCCTATCACAAGGAAAGCAAGCGCAAGGTTCCCCTTCGCCTGCTTTCTCTCCCTTTACTCCTGGTCCAATTTTCCTTCCGCCACCTCCCGGATGGCAATGCTGACCGGCTTGTCGTCCAGCGGCACACCAGCCGTCTCCGCCTCGCTGGCGATCTTGCGGGCCCGGCAGGCCACAACGTTTACCAGCTCATAGCGGCTGGGCACCTTCTTCAGTAAATCCTTCATAGCGGGATAGAGCATCATGATAAAAACCCCTTTTCAACCATAATCGTTAAAACTTTTTCGCTCAGATAAACTGGGAGAGCATACCGCTCCGGTTCTCCACCCGGCATTGGGCGGCGGTCAGGATGGACTCGATTTCATAAACCGCATTTGACACCTTGTCGTTGATCACCAGGTAGTCATAATTCGGTATCTCCCGAAATTCGATCCGAGCCTTTTCCAGACGCCCGGAGATAACCTCCTCACTGTCGGTATTCCGGCCGTGGAGACGTCGGGAAAGCTCCTCAAAGGAGGGCGGAATGATAAAGATGGATAGTGCGTCTGGGCACTGGTCCTTTACCTTGGCCGCTCCCTGAACCTCGATATCTAGCAGCACATCAATGCCGGCCGCCAGCTTCTCCCGTATTACCTTGAGTGAGGTCCCATAGTAGTTATTGACATACTCGGCATATTCCAGCAGCTCCTGGGCGGCGATCATCCGCTCAAACTCAGCTCGGTCTACAAAGTTATAATTGACCCCATCTTGCTCCCCCACACGGGGTTGACGGGTGGTGTAGGACACAGAGAAATAGATGTCAGGGCGCTGTCCCAATAGTTCAGCGATCACCGTGCTCTTACCCACACCAGAGGGCCCGGAGAGGACGATCAGTTGCCCCTTTTCTTTCTTTATGGCCATGTGGCCCCCTCCTCTTCCTGTCTGTCCGCCTTTTCTCCTTCCAGCCGGCTGGCCACAACATCGGGCGAAAGAGCGGACAAAATCAGATGGTCATTGTCCATTACCAGCACGGAGCAGGTCTTACGCCCATAGGTGGCATCAATGAGTACGCCCCGCTCTCTGGCCTCCTGGATCATGCGTTTGATTGGGGCTGATTCCGGCGCGATGACCGCCAGCAGCCGCTGGGCGGAAATCAGGCTGCCAAATCCGATATTGATCAGCTTCACAGCGCCGTTCCTCCTTATTCGATATTCTGGACCTGCTCCCGAATCTTTTCAATCTCCGCCTTGATATCGACCACCTGACGGGCGATGTCAATATCGCTGCATTTAGATCCGATGGTATTGGCCTCCCGGTTGAACTCCTGAATCAAGAAATCCAGCTTCCGTCCAATCGCTCCACCCTTGTCCAGCATCTCCCGGAGCTGTTCGATGTGGCTGCGCAGCCGCACAGTTTCTTCGTCCACGGCCACCTTGTCCGCAAAGATCGCGGCTTCTGTCAGGATGCGCGCCGGATCGAGTTGGGTGTTGGACAGCACCTCGTTCATCCTACTCTCCAGCCTGGTCCGATACTCGGAAACGGTCTGAGGGGAACGCGCCTCCACCACCCCCACCTTCTCCTCGATCAAGGCGGCACGGGCCAGAATATCCTCCCTAAGCCGTCCCCCCTCTCGGGTGCGCATCTGGTCAAAATCAGCCAAGGCCCGGTCCAGGACCGCGCATATGTCTTTTGCCATCTGCTCTACATCCTCTTCCGCCTTTTGGGCCAACAGCACCTCAGGGAAACGCGAGAGTGTCTCAGGGGTAATATGATAGGAGCCCGCACCGCAAAACTCTGCCAGCTCTCTCAGAGCAGCGGCGTATTGGGCGGCCAGGGGCCTGTTTACCGACACCTGTATATCGTCGGCGCCCGTGCTGTCCATCGTGACAAATACGTCTACCTTTCCCCGCGAAATGGTGCTCTGCACCCGTGTCTTGATGGCATCCTCAGAAAACAGATACAGCCTTGGAATGCGGACATTACAGTCCAGATAGCGGTTATTGACGGAGCGCAGCTCCACTGTGATTGTGCAGCCGTTGACCGTCTCCTCCGCCCGGCCGTAACCGGTCATGCTCTTGACCAAATCAGGTCACTCTCCTTGATATGGATTATAGCTCAACGCCTGCCTCCCCGACTCAGACGATGTCCCAGCAAACCGATGAGCCTGGATAGGCCGATGTCGTAACAGATAAATACCAGGTTTCCCCCAGCAAAAAAGATAGCGATTCCCTCCTCCAGCCACTGGGGCGGGTCAGGGAGAAGCAATCCCTGAAATAAAAACCAGCACAGGATCAAAGCAACATTAAAGAAAATCAGCTTCAAGAGCCACTCTACCGCTCCACGGCGCAACCCCTCGATGCGGCTCTTTACCACCGGATAGAGGCCCAGAAACACCAGATAGAGCAAAGGTATCCCCTTATTTGGCAGCAGGACCAGTCCCAGCAAGGAACCTGCCGCCCAGCACATATAGCCAGCCGCGCGGCCAGCATACAATGTCGCAGTCACTGGAAACAGGCCAGCCACAGCTGTAAGACCCAGCCAGCCCGAAGGTACGATACAGGCCAGCCATAAAATGACCAGGCTCCCCGCCCCCAGCATACCGCCCAGAGCAATTCTGACGCTCTGTTCACGATCCCGACGTGACATTTAGCAGTGTCCTCCCCCACACAGACAGTTCAGACACAGCATTGAGGTACAACAGTCCATCCCGTCTACTGTATTGGTATAGCCATAGGGGCGATAACCCACATTGCCACGTTGCATGATAGACAGAGCCTGGCGGTATTCCATATTGTTGGGCTCCATCTGGACCGCCATGGAATAGTTCTGCATGGCCTCATCCAGCCATCCCTTGCGGTAGGCGATGCTGCCGGAGAGGAAATACCACTCCCCGTTTTTCTGGGGCACCTCCAATAAAAGGCGTTCCGCGGTCTGGAGATCACCGGCGTTAATCAGATTGCGGATCTGGGCAAAGGTGGGGTTTGCGGAGCCGCCATAAGACCTCTGCTGGCTATAACTCCCGGAGGACTGCTGATAGCCGCCACCACCGGCACGGCTCTTGGTGATGGCGTCATAGGCCTCGTTGATCTCCTTCATCTTCTCTTCCGCCAGATCTGCCAGAGGGTTGTTTTGATAGTTGTCGGGGTGGTATTTTCGTGCCAGCTCACGGTAAGCTTTCTTAATCTCCTCATCGCTGGCATTCTGGTCCACACCTAAGACGCTATACGGATCTCTCATCAGTTGTTACTCCAAATCTTTTGTTTTTTTATCTCTCGCCAGCTGCCATCAAAGACAGCCCGCTGCACCATAGGCAGCCCCAGGTACAGGATATTCTCTAAAATCGGGGTTCGGCAGCCAAACTCCCCTAATTGGAGAGCAGCGCCCATCAGCCCCAGGGAATGGTCTAAGGTACGCCTTAAGTTTTCATCATCCCCCTGGGGGCCAAATCGGGCTATCACCGGGTTATACCGCCCGGCTGCCCGGTCCTCCTCCATGTCGTCCCTCGCGTCCACCAAATAGATCCATCGCCCAAGCTGATAGAGCAGTTGGGATAACACCCGGTCCTGTTTTCCCTCTTTCGATGCCGCTCCCTGGAGCAGCCGGGCAAAGGTATCGGCCGACTGGTCCATCGAAGGACAACTCGCCCGCTCCAGCTGTTCCAATTCCACCAGGCTGTCCTGGACTTGCTGGTCAAAGGCAGGACAGCGAACCGCAGCCTTCCGGTAAGATGGACGCAGCAGAAGGGAAAGTCCTCTCGCGGGCATGGCTTTCCAAAAGCCCTCGTCCTTGATCGAATCCCGCAGCTTCCACCATGCCAGGATGACACTCTCATCCGCCGCCAACTCCAGCGCCTCGCTGTCAGGACACATGGGCTTTTTGACCAGAGGATTGGCGTGGCACCGCCCCTGACAGGGAGTAAAACGCTCCTCCGGCTCCCACAGCAAAAGAGCCAGAAAGGTGAAATCAAAGTTCAGGAACATAGGGGCCAGCAACCCATAGCGCCGGCGCAAGCAGCGGCACAAGCCGCAGTAGGTTGCCCGGTACAGGTCAAACTCCCTGCATTTCATCTCCGGGCGGCAGGGCCTTACATATCCAAACACTGCACGTTTCCGTCTTTAATGGAGCAGCTTCAAAACAGCAAATTCAGGGGCCTTGCTGCGGAGGATCGCCCGGTTAATCAGCCACGCGGGAACAAAGCCGAGTACCAGTCCCAGCAACGCGGTCCCCAGAGCGGCAATATCGCCCAGATGCAGAAGGGATTGGCCCAGCATATAACCCGCACCTAACCCAACGCAGGGCAGCAGGAACACCACCACGGAGGTGCTGATGTTGTGCCCAGACGTGGGTTCAACCTCCACCACATCGCCGGGCTTGGTCCCAATGGGATCGCTGGCCAACGCCAGGATCTCCTGCGTGGGTTTTTGGGTACAGCCAGCACAGGCTCCATCGCAGTGAAGTCCGCACTCCATCTGCCGCAGGAGGGAGACCTGGACCACTCCCTCACCTATCCGCTGTTTTACGATTGCGTTCTGAACCATGGTATTTTGCCTCCAAATTAGCTCCGACTCACATTGACTACAATGGAATAATCCCCGATGACCCCTACGCTCCCGCCGGCGTCCAGATAGACTCGGGCGGTGACCGGGATCAGCCCAGTGGTGGTCACCTCCGACACGTCCGCTACGATCCGGATCTGGCTGGCATCGATCTTTTCCAGATCCTCCGTTCTACCCCGGATAGTCACTGTACGGTTTTGCGTGACCGACTCGGCCGTATATCCATCCGGCGGCTGGCTTACCGTAATGTTGCCCACCTCGAAGGTAGCAGTTGACAAGCCATCTACCTTAACAGTCACTTTAGCAGAGGTAATCCCACTGACATTCTCTAATCCAGGGTCCAGTGTGATGGGGAAGGTATACTCTTTCGTCCCCACGACCTTGGATAAATCGACACTGCCCAGAGATATCTCCTCCAGACCCTCTATATCTGTTTCAGGTCCGGTCACGGTAATGATATCCGGCTCGATCTCGATAACCGCGTCATCCGCTGTGGCTCCGCCGCCAGGAATCACATTGACCGTCAGACCCACATCCTTCTGCACCACCACAGGAACCACCACATAGGCGGAGTCCGCGCTGAGGGTGACATCCAGATCAGTCAGCGGATTCCCTTCCCGGTCCAGCAGGGTGAGAGGAAGATCTCCGGCAAAGCGCTCGTCCAAATTTTCATCCTCAAGGATGGCAACCACCTTGGCGACCTGGCTGACCTGCTCTACCGAGCCGCTGACGGTCACACTTTCCGGACTCACAGCCGCGGTGCCCATCTGATAGTTCTCCGCCACCTGCCCTTTCAGTTGAAACTCTACGTCAAAAGAGCTTGTATAGAGTTTATCCACTGTTACGATAATGGTCGCCGGGTCCTGCTCCTGCAAGGTCACATCAGACACATTGACATTGGCGGGATAGCTGGGCTTGTAGCTTAACTCATTCTCCCCCTCCACACAGCGGGAAACATCTAGAGGGATATAGAGATTTGAACGGTTCTTCAGCAGGTTGGCCGCCACGCTGGTGGGCGCCTCAATCCGTAAGTTCACAGTTTCAGTGGACAGACCAGCCACGGTCAGCCCCTGGCTGGTCAATACATTGGTCCCAGTCAGCTCTACCCGCACATTATGGATGGTATAAGGCTGAGTGGGGTCCACCTCCGCCCGCACATAAAACCAAAAAAGCACTGCCAGCAGGACGGACAGCAGGACATATACCCATTTGCTCTCTCTCAGTCGTCCCATCATGAGCGGTCACCCTCTTTCCTGTTTCCGCCAAAGAGCTGGCTCAACAGAGGGAACTGGCTGCTCTTCTCCTCCTCCTTGCTCTCGCTCAACAGCTCGTTCCGCAGCAGCCGCTCTAAGGTCTCCGGTGCCAGATGCCGCTTGAGCATGCCTCCCACGGCCGCGGAGATGGAGCCCGTTTCCTCCGACACGATAACTACCACCGCATCCGAATGCTCGCTCATCCCGATCCCTGCCCGGTGGCGCATCCCCAGGTCGCGGCTCAGGTTCACATTGCCGGACAGGGGCAACATACAGCCAGCGCCCACGATACGGCCCTCCCGAACAATGACAGCACCGTCATGCAGAGGCGCTTTATTCCAAAAGATGTTCTTCAGCAGTTCGCTGGATACACCGCAGTCCAGAGCCGTCCCTGTCTTAATGACATCGTCCAGGAGATTCTTGCGCTCAAAGACCATCAGAGCCCCAACCTTATCTCTGGAAAGGTCGGCATATGCCTCGGTCGTCTGGGTAATAGCGGTTTCGATCTCCATAGGCGTGGCCCTGCTGCTGGAAAAATTCAGTCCCAGGCGGCTGCTCCCCATCCGCTCCAAAAAGCGGCGTATCTCGGGCTGGAAAAGGACAACTAGGACCAGAACGCCCCACTCTACTACCTTGTTCAGCATGAAACTGGTGGCCGTCAGTGGGAGCTCCGAGGAGATCCACATGGCTACCAGCAGGATCAGGATTCCTCGTAAGACCCGTCCGGAGCTGCTTTTCCGGAGCATCCAGAGCAGTTTGTATATGATCAGAGAGAGGATGGCAATATCCAGCAGATCAAAAAGACGTATGGTGCTGATAATCGGAAGCTCATTTTGGAGCAGACTCGTGATATCCTGAAACACATATATCACCTCTCTCAACGGCTGTCTTCGCATACCCGGCCGCAATTTTCCTATTTTGTTATTATACGATATTCCCGCCCGGTTGGCAACACGAAAGGGGGCGTTCCCGGAGAAAAATTCATGAATTTTCTTTTAATTTTCTTTGTTACTTTTTTACCCGTTTTTCCGGCGAAAAAAACGCTTCAAAACGGAGCTCATTCGCCTGAGTCCCACTTCAAAGCGTTTTTTTCATGATTCAACGTCTGACCATATCTCCAATTGCCCGCAGAAAGCGGTCAATTTCCATCTCGGTGTTAAAGGCAGATACACTGGCACGGACGGTCCCTGTTTCCAGAGTCCCAGCGGTGCGGTGTGCCTCCGGGGCACAGTGCAGGCCGGCTCTGAGCGCAAATCCTCGGTCCCCCAGCGCCTCACCTACGTCCTCACAGTCCCTTCCCTTAATTCGAAAGGAGAGCACACCGGACTGCGCCTTGGGCATAGACGCCTGGAACACCTCCACACCCGGCAATCTGGACAGCCCGTTACCCATCCGCTGGATCAGCCGGCTCTCATGTCCCGCAATCCACCGTATGTCCCGGCGGCGCAAAAAACGCAGGCCCTCCAGCAGGCCGGCCACACCGGCAATGTTGTGGGTCCCCGCCTCCAGGCGGTCAGGCAGGAACTGGGGCATGGACTGCTTCAAGGATTCACTTCCTGTCCCGCCCTCTAGAATCGGAGTCGGGTCACGGTTGCAGAGCAGCAGGCCGGTGCCCTGTGGGCCGTAGAGCCCCTTATGGCCCGGCATCGCTACAAAGGCGGCGCCCAGTTCCTGGATATCCAGCGGCAGGACGCCTGCGGACTGTGAGGCGTCAACAATCAGAGGCACTTCCCGCTGCCGACACAGCTCCGCGATCTCCTGGATTGGGAGGATAAAACCGAACACATTGGATACATGGGTACATATAGCCGCGTCCGCCCCCTGGTCCAGACACTGGCGGAAGGAGTCTATCATTCCCTGCCTGTCAAAGAGAGGCGATCGGGCCACCAAAATTTCCACCTCCGGAATCGCGTGGAGCGGCCGGGTGACCGCGTTGTGCTCATAGCCGGAGATCACCACTCTGTCCCCAGGATGGACCAGGGTTTTTATGGCGATATTAAGTCCATGGGTAGCGTTAAACGTAAAAACCACCTGATCGACGCTGGGCACATGAAAGAGGGCAGCCGCCTCCTCCCGACAGGCGAAGGCAGTATCGGCGGCAGCCATAGCCGGCCGATGTCCTCCCCGTCCAGGGCTGGCCAAGTGGTCAATGGCGTGTGCGGTGGCGCGAGCCACAGAGGGCGGCTTCTGTAGGGTGGTGGCCGCGCTGTCCAGATAGATCACAGCTCCACCTCCTGATAGCTGCCGTCCCCGGCGGTGATATAGATACGCTTTGGCTCAAGATTCGTCCGCTGGAGGACCCGGAGGGCGTCAGGCAGACTGCGTTGGGATATCTTGACCGAGTGGCTGCACCCCTCCCCCGCCACGCTCTTTGGCGAGCGGAGAATCCGCGCCGTGATGCCCGCCCGCTCCAGGGCGGCGGCTGTCCGCTGTGCGTAGGTCAGAGAGCGGCATACAATGAGATAATAGAGCATGACTTGGTTCCTTTCTCGGGACAGTCTGTCGGCCGCCCCTCGGAAATAGCTGGGAGGGGAGCCTGCGTTCCCCTCTCATCTCCATTGTATGCTCTTTTTCAGGCGGTGACACCGCAGACTTGCTTTCTCTTTACAATGGTCAAACAGCCCATATCTCCATTTTCGCCATTCGCCAGGCGAAAATGGCCCCCCCTGATACTTGCCGGAGTCGAACTATTTGCAGCGTTCGTGCTTGCCGTTCAATCTTTCCAAATCAGCACTACTGCGTGCGCCGCCATCCCCTCACCGGAGCCAGTAAAGCCGAGGCCTTCTTCCGTGGTAGCCTTTAGATTGACCTGCTCCGGGGACACTCCCATAGCTCTGGCCAGCCGCTCCCGCATCTGCGGAATATGGGATGCCAGCTTAGGCCGTTGAGCCAGGATGGTGGCGTCGATATTCCCCACCTTCCAGCCCCGGTGGTCCAGCAGGGCGATCACTCTCTCCAGCAGTTTTATGCTGTCCGCCCCGGCGTAGGCGGAGTCTGTATCGGGAAAATGTGTGCCGATGTCCCCAAGTCCTGCCGCTCCCAGAAGCGCGTCCATCACCGCGTGGGTCAGTACGTCCGCGTCTGAGTGGCCCAGCAATCCCTTTTCCCAGGATATCTCTACCCCGCCCAGGATGAGCCTGCGCCCCTCTACCAGCCGGTGGACATCGTATCCGTGCCCGACCCGCATCTTCATAGCTCTCCCCTCACTCTCGCTTCCAGGATAGCCTCCCCCAATATTAGGTCAAAGGGGGTGGTGATCTTAATATTTTCCTTGCTTCCAGTGGTCAGGGACACCTTCATCCCCAGCCGCTCTACCGCCCCACATTCGTCTGTCAGGCTTTCCCCGTCAACCACCGCCTTCTCCACCGCGGCCCGGATCAGCCCGGCTTCAAAGACTTGGGGCGTCTGAACCGTCCAAAGCTCTGAACGGTCTACGGTTTCCTCTATCAGTCCCTCTCTAGCTCTCTTTACTGTATCTGTGACCGGTATAGCGGGGGCGGCTGCTCCCGTTTCCGCCGCCCGCTCCACCACCTCCTCCAGCACCTGCTGGGGGGCCAGTGGGCGGGCGCCGTCGTGGATTGCGATAAGGTCCGCATCCGGACGCACCTCCCTGAGCCCAGCCAGCACGGAGTCGGTCCTCTCTCTGCCCCCTACCACCACTTTGGACACTTTATCCAGTTGGAAGTCTTTGCAGATCCGGCTGACTTCAACCAGCAGGTCCTCTCTCGTGACCACCACAATCTCATCAAACCGGGGGCAGTCCTGAAAGGAATAGATCGTGTGCACCAGGACGGGCAGTTCCCCCAAAGGCGCCAATACCTTGTCTATCCCCTCCATCCTACGGGCGGAGCCCGCCGCCACAATCACAGCGGAACAGATCGGGGGAGGGGCCTTTTTCTTCGCTAATTTTCGCAATACTTCCAGCATCTTAGGGACCTCCTACACAAAAAAGGAGCCGGTGGGCTCCTTTTCAGGTCAGCTTTTATCAATCACTATGTCTGGGCAGGACAAACTATGCCAGCGCCGTATCCAACTGCTCCTCCACTGTCTCGTAGCTTAGACTCTTGGAGAGCACGATCTCGGAGATCAGCATCTGCCGAGCCGAGTGAAGCATTTTCCGCTCCCCAGTGGACAGCCCCCTCGAGTGGTCCCTGGCCGTGAGCCCCTTGATGACCCAAGCGACCTGAAAGAGATCACCGCTTTTCAGGCGCTCCATATTCTCTCGGTAACGGCGGTTCCAATTTGAGGTCATCTCCGCCTGGATGGAAGGAATCGCCGCCATAACCTGATCGGCCTGATTCGCGTCCACTACTGGTCGGACGCCGATATCCTCGCTATGTTCTGTGGGGATCATAACCACCATGGACCGATTGGGGAGCTTCATCATGTAATAATCTCGCTCTACACCGTCAATTTTTCTCTGGACGATACTCTCTAAAACGCCTGCTCCGTACATTGGGTGGACGACTTTATCCCCAATCTGGTACAACTTTTACACCTCCATACCGATCATGACCCCGTCCTTGCCTCTATTTTCACACTAATTATAGCAATTTAAACGGCTTTACGCAAGCAAAACCCCTAATGATTTTAAAATTTTGTCATTTTTTACATCATATAGGAAACGGCCCTTGGTCAAAAAGACCAGGGCCGTTTTTAAATCAAAATTACTCCTCGGTTTCGGCAGGAGCTTCCTCGGCGCTATCTTCCTCCACAGCGGGCTCCAGCAGGGCACGGATGGAGAGGGAGATCTTCTTGTTCTCCATGTCCACATCGGTGATCTTCACGTCCACCTTATCGCCCTCAGCCAGTACGTCGCCGGGCTTCTCGATGCGGTGGTCTGCGATCTGGGAGATGTGGATCAGTCCGTCCACACCGGGAACTACCTCGGCAAAGGCACCGAAGGTCATCAGCTTGACGATGCGCACATTAGCGGTGTCCCCCACCTGGTAGGTAGAAGTAAATACGGTCCAGGGATCCTGGCTGTGGTCCTTCATGCCCAAGGAGATCTTCTTCTTCTCCTTGTCGGCGGAGATGACGTACACCTCTACGGTATCGCCCACCTTTACTACCTCAGAGGGGTGCTTAATGCGGCTCCAAGACAGCTCGGAGATGTGGACCATGCCGTCCACGCCGCCAATATCTACAAAGGCGCCGTAGGAAGTCAGGGACTTCACCGTGCCGGTATAGCGCTTGCCGTCCTCGATCTCGGCCCACACCTTCTCCGCGGCGGCAGCCCGCTCGGCGCGCTGCACCTTGCTGATGGAGCCCACTACACGGCGGCGGGCCCGGTTGACCTCTGTAATGACCAGACGGACCTTGTGCTTCAGCAGTTCAGCCATGGGAGTCTCCCGCGGCAGGCCCGTCTGGGAGGCGGGCACAAAGACGCGGATGCCCTTGACGGAAACAACCACACCGCCCTTGTTGTCCTCAGTCACAAAGCCCTCAACCACTGTCTCGTTCTCGCTGGCGGCCTCGATCTCCTCCCAGCCCTTGACCATATCCAGGCGCTTCTTGGACAGCTTGACCTGGCAGTCCCGGTCGCTGACCTGCATCACATAGGCTTCGATTTCGTCGCCTACCTTCACCAGGTCCTCAGGCTTGACGGTGGGGTCGTCGCTCAACTCAGCCAAGGGGATATAGCCGGGGTACTTAAAACCCAAGTCGACTTGGATCTCAGTGGGGGTAATAGAATCCACTATGCCCGTGACCTTATCTCCATTATTTATAGGCTTGATCGACTCCTCCAGCATCTCCGCAAAGGATTGCTCGATCTCCATGATTTCTTCGCTCATTTTGTCATAGACCTCCTTTATTATCCACGCGGGCGTGGACGCGCCCGCCGTGATGCCGACCATATCCGCCTGGGGCGGCCCGGTAAGATCCAGCTCCTCCGCGCTCTCAATCAGCTGAACGCAGGGACAAACCTCCCGGCAAAGCTCCGCAAGCCGCTTCGTATTGGAGCTTTGACTGTCGCCTATGACCACCATCATGCTGCATTTTTCAGCCAGCTGACGGGCCTCTTCCTGGCGTTTGGACGTCGCTCCACATATTGTATCAAAAAATTCTGCGTTTGTACACTCTTTTTTTGCTTTTTTCACGCAGTCGTCCCAAATTTTCCTGGTAGATGTGGTCTGCGATACCAAAGTGATAGGCAGGTTTCGCCGGTCCGGAGCCTCTAACAGCCATTTTTCCAATGCCTCTGCCCCCGATACCACAACTGGTTCTCGACACCAGCCAGCGATAGCCGTCACTTCCGGATGGTCAGGAGTCCCTACGATTACGGGCCTTCTCCCTTGCTCCTCCGCCTGGCGCACGATCTCATGGATTCGGGTCACATTGGGGCAGGTGGCATCCAAGATCTGGGCGCCCCGACTCTCCAGCGTTTTGTAAACCGCGCGGCTCTCGCCGTGGGAGCGGATAATGACCGACGCGCCATCCGGCACCTCCTCCGGTGTTTTCACCGAACGAAGGCCCTGCTCCGCCAACCGGCCGATCACCGCCTGGTTATGGATAATGGAGCCCAGCATAACGCAGGGCGTGCCCTGTGCGGCAGCCTGCTCCGCAAGCTCCACGGCCCGCCGTACACCATAGCAGAAGCCAGCACTCCTGGCCAATTCCAGCTTCATCCGATCCCCTCCCCCAGGGCCTGCACCCGGTTCATCACTTCCTGGGCAATCGACTGGAGCTCCTCCGCCGTAGGTTTACGGCCCTCATACTTGGGATAATAGGGCTGTCCGATGACCACAGTATTCGGTCGGAACAGCCGCTTCTTCCGCTGTATGTACACCGGCAGCAGGGGGACACCGGCTCGGGTTGCGAAGAGGGCGGCACCCGTCTTGACCGACACGTTTTCCCCTTCGTGAACTCTGGTCCCTTCCGGGAACATCAGCAGCTTATCCCCGCCCTTTAAGAATTTCAAGGCTGTCTTCACTGCCTTCATATCATTGTTTCCCCGGTCCACCCCAAAGACACCGGCCTTGGACAATATCCAGCCGACAAATGGGACACGCATGATCTGTATCTTGGCCATGGCCCGCATGGGACATTTATGTCCAAAAGCAAAGACGACATAAAAAGGGTCCCCCGCGGTGGTATGATTGGGACAGATGACTGCCGGGCCCTTCGGAATATTCTCCCGTCCAACCGCCCGGATTGGGCGGAAGAGGTTAAAGAAGGGCCAGATGACAGCGTATAAAAAGGAAAAGTATCTGTCTAGGCTTTTGCGCTGGAGCTCATTCTTTTCCTGGGGTTCTTTCACCGATTCTTCGCTCACAGATGAATCTTCTCCTTTATCAAGGAAAGCATGGCCGCCAAACTCTCCTCTAAATTCAGCCGGGTGGTGTCCAGAAGGACTGCGTCCTCCGCCTGGCGCAGCGGTGCAATCGGGCGATTCCGGTCCTGTTCATCCCGCTGGACAATATCTCGCAGGACAGTTTCAAAATCAGTCTTTTGCCCCCGCCCTTCCAGCTCCAAGAGACGGCGGCGGGCACGGGACTCCGGTGCCGCAGTGAGAAATATTTTCACATCTGCCTGAGGCAGCACGACGGTTCCGATATCCCGGCCGTCCATGACCACATTGTGCTCACGGGCCTGAGTGCGCTGAAATTCCAACAGGAAGTCCCGCACTGCCGGGATAGCGGATACCTTAGAAGCCAGTCCGGAGATCTGATGTTCCCGGATCGCTTTGGACACATCCTCGCCCTCCAGAAACATCCGCTGCTCCCCGTCTGGGCCATAGTCCATAGAAATATCCAGCCCATTCAGCAGGGGGATCACCTGGCTCTCTTCGGTCGGATCCGCACCCGCCCGGAGGACCTTCAGGGCCACCGTGCGGTAGATGGCCCCGGTATCTACATATAAAAAGCCCAGCTCCCTGGCCGTCTTTCGGGCCAGGGTGCTCTTACCGGCCCCGGCGGGGCCGTCGATAGCAATGCTGACACACTTCATACAACCGCTCCAAACACTTCTGTAGTTTCCATAGAACAAATTAAAAAAGTTCTTGAAATTCCTTTTAATTCGGGATACTATACCTAAATCACCGTAATTTTATTGCAATATGGAGGTCCTATGATACAGGAGAGATTTGAGAACATTACCCTGGCATATCAAAGGAGCATCGGCCCATACGGCCAGCACAACCGGCATTTTATGGAGAACTTTAAGCAAACCTTAGACCGGGAGCAGCTATTGGACGCCCAGTCTGTTATTTTTGGCATCGCCCTGGACGATCCCGCCCGTGTGGCGGCAGAAAAGCTCCGATATGATCTGGGTCTGGTCCTCCGCCGGGGACAGTCCACCAGTCTGGAAACAAGGACCTTGGAGGACGGCCTCTATGTCGTCTTTGAAGTGCCCCACACAGAGGCCGACATTCTCTCCTTCTGGAAAGACCTGCCTGTCCTGACCCAGGGCCTGCCGGCCGACTGGAGGCGCCCCATCATCGAGCGGTACGCCGCCCCGATGATCGCCCGGCACCTGTGCGAGATGTGCGTCCCCCTTATCCGGCCCCTATAAACTCCACTGCCCCTTTCCCCGCCGCTCGGCCGGTAGCCCATGCGATCTGGAGGTTGAAGCCGCCGGTATAGGCGTCCACATCCAGCAGCTCCCCGGCAAAAAACAGGCCAGGCACCTTTTTGGACTGCATGGTCTTTGGGTCTACTTCGCCCACCTTGATACCGCCGGAAGTGATGATGGCCTCCTCAATAGGCCGTGGTCCGGACACGGGTACTGTAAAATGTTTCAGCGCTTCCAACAGGCGGCGGCGCTCCTCACGGGTCACATTGTGGGCCTTTTTGTCCCCTGGGATGCCGGCACGCGCCAGCAGGACAGGAATCATCGCCTTTGGGACCAGGCTACCTAATAAATTGCCCATATCTCTGTTGGCGTTTTCCCCCAGCTCCCGCAGCAGGCGGGCATCCAAAACGGACTCGTCCAGTGCTGGCTTTAAGTCGATGGAGCAGACATACTTAACTCTCTCAAAATCCCGCATATGAGCACTGGCTGACAGCACCAGCGGACCGGACAGGCCAAAGTGGGTGAACAAAAGCTCACCCTGCTCACGGTATACTATCTTACCCTTTTGTCCCCGGACCGTCAACTGAACATTTTTTAGAGTCAGTCCCTG
>NZ_JAOQKF010000006.1:32739-48719 GCF_025567565.1 Muriventricola aceti
CTCCTGGAATAAGGCGTCGATGATATCCGAAGCCCTATCCGACCGCGGGAATACCCGATTCCCACGCTCCACCTTCAGCTCCACGCCCAGTCCGGTAAAAAATTCCTCTACATTGGCGGGTGTGGTGCGGCTTATAGAGCTGTATAGAAAACGTCCATTCCTGGTCGTGGCGGCTAGTGCCTCCTCCGGCGTACAGTGATTGGTCACATTACACCGACCCTTGCCAGTGATATACAGTTTCCGGCCCACTTTGGGGTTGCGCTCCAACAGGCAGACCTCTGCCCCCAGACGGGCGGCGGTGATGGCCGCCATCATACCCGCGGCCCCACCGCCCACCACAATCAGATCATAATGGGTACCGCTCACTCCTGCACCTTCTCATAGACGCCGTACTCCTCCCAGATTTTCTCCAGGTCCTCAAAGGTATTGGCCAGGTCGTCATTTTTCTTCCGGCTCACCGCCACCAGCAGGGCGTTAATCAGTGAGAGGGGCGCCACCAGAGAATCGACAAAGGAGGCCATATCACTACGCGCCTTCAGTGTGTAGGTGGAGATGGGCGACAGGGGGGATACCTCGCTGTCTGTAATGGCGATGGTAGTTGCCCCCCGGCTCCGTGCAAAGTTCATCGCCTGAACCGTGCGGCTGGAATACCGGGGAAAGCTGACGCCGATAACCACATCCCCCTCCCCCACTCGTAGGAGACTCTCAAAGACCTCGCTGGCTGTAGTGGCGGATACCTTGACTACATTATCGAAAATCAAATTGAAATAGAAGGACATGAAGGTTGCCATGGCCGCGCAGGACCGGACACCGATGATGTAGAGCTTCCGGGCAGACACGATGGCGTCAACAGCCTTCTCAAAGCTGTCCCTGTCCAGCTCCTCCAGGGTAAGACGTATCTTCTCGATGTCAGATTGCAGGACCATAGACAGCAGATCCTGGTCGCCCAGCCGATCATTGGTCACCTCAATCCGCTGAACGGATGTCAGCCGGTTACGGATCATCTTTTGCAGCGACCGCTGCATATCCGGGTATCCATCATAGCCCAACTCAGCAGCAAACCGGACCACGGTAGACTCACTCACATTCACCTTCTTGCCCAGCTTGCTGGCTGTCATAAAGGCAGCCTTATCATAGGACTCCAGGATAAAGCTAGCGATCCGCTTCTGTCCCTTGGAAAAGGTATGCATATTCTCCTGTATCAGGGCCAAAATGTCACGATTCATATGGTTCTCATCTCCCGTTTATGTAGAAACCCCTCTGATACTATACGTCAGTCAAAGCGTACACGCCTTTCATGGATTATCATACCCGTTTTCCTGCAAAAATGCAAGCGCTTTTTGCAAGAAATTCATTTTTTCTTGCAAAAAGCGCCGGGCAGCTTGTTTAATTATCTGTAGTTTCTTCTCCCGTCAGCAGGAGCACCTCCTGCTCCGTCAGCCTACGCCATGTTCCGGGGGCCAGTGTCCTGTCCAGGTGCAGCGCCCCCTCCCGAATCCGCTTCAGCCGCAGCACATTGAGTCCTGCCTGGGCACACATCCGGCGCACCTGCCGGTTTTTCCCCTGGTGGATGACGACAGACATCTGGGACACCCCTCCGCTGGTCCGCCCCCGCCGAACTTGGGCGGGAGCCAGCTTCTCCCCGTCCAACACCATTGGGCCGGACAGAATGGGCAGGGCTTTCTCTACATTTCCAGTCACCCAGACCAGATATTCTTTTTCCACCTCGTGGCTGGGATGGAGGAGCCTGTGGGTGATCTCCCCGTTATCGGTCAGAAGGAGCAGCCCTTCCGAATCCAGGTCTAGCCGGCCGATGGGCCACACTCGCGCGCCGCAACCGGACACCAGATCCGCCACGGTCTTTCTCCCCTGCTCGTCAGAGAGGGTGGACACATAGCCGCGGGGCTTATTGAGCATCAGGTAGGTCCGTGCTCCCCCGGGGCGCAGCCTTTTGCCATCCACCAGCACCTGATCCCGGTCCAGGTCCGCTCGATCCCCCAGATGGGCTTTCTCTCCATTCACTGTGACCCGTCCAGAGGAAATCCACTCCTCCGCCGTTCTCCGGGAAGCCAGTCCGCAGGAGGATATCAGCTTTTGCAGTCGTTCTTCCATGGTCCGCCTTTCTCTTTCTCTATCTCTCCGAAAGCTGGGCCAACCGGTCCGACAGCCTGTCCCACAGCCCGCGGACCGATACGCTGTCCCGCGGGATATCGGCGCCGGCTACCAGGGGGATATCCGCCACTTCTTCCCCCTTCAAGCGGAACACCACCCTGCCCAAAGGGGCCCCCCTCTCCACCGGAGCGGTCAGAAGTTCCTGGTCCAGCAGAATATCATACTGGAGCTTCTCCCCCTCTGCCAAGGCCACAGAACAATCCTCGGCCGCTGATATGGGACACACTGGGATCAGACTGTCCGCCACCGGGAGCTGACAGACCTGTTCCCCCGCACGTGTCAGTTCCTTCGCACGATAGTGGGAGAAACCCCAGTCAAAGAGACGGGTGTGGTCCGCCCAGTCGTTGGGGTCACTGAGAGTGACGCAGATCAGCGCAGTCCCTTCCCTTCTGGCCGCTGACACCAATGTGCGCCCTGCCTTCTCGGTATATCCTGTCTTCAGTCCAATACAGCCCTCATACTGCCACAACAGCTTATTGTGGTTAGTAAATGTTCTGGTCCCTATGGTGATGGATTTGGTGGACACTATCTGCGCCAAGGTATCATTCTTCAGGCAGGCTTGGGCCAGCAGCGCCATATCATAGGCAGAGGAGTAATGCCCCTCCGCGTTGAGCCCATTGGGATTGGCGAAATGGGTATCTGCCATCCCCAGCTCCTGAGCCTTCTGATTCATCCGGTCCACAAACCGCTCCACCGTACCGCCGCAGTATCCGGCTACCGCCAGAGCGGCATCGTTTCCAGAGCGTAGGAGCATCCCGTAGAGCAGCGCCTCCAGACTTACCCGCTCCCCCGCCCGCAGGTAGATGGAGGAGCCCTCAGCCCCGGCCCACTCCCCGGAGATGGTCACTTCTTCTTCCAGCACATGGCCTGATTCCAGGGCCACCAGGGCGGTCATCAGCTTGGTGATGCTGGCGATAAGACGCGGCTCATGGGCGTTCTGCTCATATAGCACCCGCCCGCTCTCTCCATCCATCAGGACTACCGAGGCGGCGGAGGTACCAGGCGCTCCGGAGGCCGCCGCGGCCGCGGCAGGTGCAACAGCCGCTGTCAGCACCGCCAGACACAAACTCATGATCCGTTTCATATCGGTCACCTTCTTCAAAAACATAGGTGACCATAGTATGGCAGTCTAACTTTTTTCGTTGCCCGGAAATTTTTGCGAATTTGGCTTTATTCGGCAAAATCCGCCCGCTCCGCCTCCTGTGCCTTTTTTTCCTGCTGCTTTTCAATAAAGTCCGTTACCTTGTCCACTACCTCGGGCACCGCTTCAATGACCCGGTCCACCGTAGTGGCGGGAGGAGGAGCCACAGGCAGCAGCTTCACGGAGCCTCCCCGGAGGATCAGAAAGGCCACCGGCTCCAGTTTAGCACTGGCTCCGCTACCCCCACCGAAGGCCGGATCGCTGGCTGGCTGCTTTTTGGTAGAAAACTCGGTCCCGCCGCCCGCTATCCCAAAGGACAGCCTAGACACGGGGATCAGGGTAACTCCATCTGCTTGAATAGGGGTGCCAATGATTGTGTTGGCGTCCGCCATGGCCCTCACGTGCTCCATGGTGACGCTCATCAGTTCACTTAGATGGTCCTTTTTTTCCATACCCTCAGGCCGCCTTTCTCACATTCTGCTCTTTTTGTTCCCCACGCGCCGCCATGACAGCCCGCAGAGCTTTTATCCCAAAATACACCGCCAGCCGGCATATCTGCCCCAGCTTCAGGGACAAGGAGGCCCTTCCCCGCAGACTGACGGCAGGAGCCTCCAAATCCAGCCTGACCCTAGCCCGGCCATCTACTATATGGAACCCCTCTACCAGGGGATACCACAGGGCGCCCAGGGCCCCGTTTGCCCATCCATAGGCCATTGCCGCGTCCGCAGGGTCCTGACCGCCTATGGTCAATTCCAGATCCAGGATATCTATTTTCAGCTTCTTCTGAAACTGTCCCGCCGCCTCCAGTGCGATGGGGAGTAGCCTTTTGGCATACTCCAGCCCCCCGCCCTTCACGCGGACAGGTTTTTCTTCTGTCAGGTCCGTTCCCATCTTTTTTCCCCGGACAGGCTTTTCCTTCTTTTTCCGCTTCCAAGGGAGCACTCTGATTCGGACAACCCCTGTTCGCAGCCAGAGGAACAGCCCCTCCTGCTGATAGGACACAACACAGCCCACCCGGACCTGTCCCAGCAGGAGCAGGGCCAGCAGGACGGCGGCCACCGTGAACAGGAGCTTCATGGCCCGTCCTCCGCCGGCAACCCGGCCCCCTGCTCCTCCTCCGCCCTAAGCCTGGCTACCGCCGCCTCCAGCTCCAGGGTCATCTGACTCCCCTCCTGGGAGGAGTCGGGGAGCTCAGGCAGCTCCTCCAGGCTGGACAACCCAAAGGAACGCAGGAAGTTCTTGGTGGTCCGAAACAGGAGCGGCCGTCCGGGGACAGCCAGGCGGCCCGCCTCCTCAATCAGCTCCCGCTCCAGCAGCAGCCCCACCGTATAGGAGCTGTCTACCCCCCTCACCTGATCCACATAGGCACGGGTCACCGGCTGATAATAGGCGATAATCGCCAGTACCTCCAGGGCGGGCTGAGACAGGCGGGCCGGCTTGCGGCTCTCCAGCGTCTTTCTGATATAGGGGGCGAACTCCGGCGCGGAGCACAGCTGATAGCTGGTATCCAGCTTGATCAGCCGTATTCCCCGCCGCTCATAGCTGTACTGGTCCATCAGCCGCTGGGCCACAGCGTCCAGGGTGGGCCTGTCCACCTCCAGCCCCAGACACAGCCGCTCCACAGCCACCGGCTCTCCAGAGGCAAAGAGGACACCCTCCAGAGCGGATTCCAATTCCTTCAGTTCCACAGAGCTATCCTCCTCTTAGTAGCTGTCGGCGGTAAACTCCGCCGGCGTCTCCCCCTCCGCCTGGGTGCAGGTGACAGTACAGTCCGACTCGGTACCCGCCAACCTGACCCGGCGCGCTTTGCACAGTTCCAGCACTGCCAGGAAAGTAGCCACCACTTCGGAGCGGCTCCGGTTCCCCTTGAACAGGGCCCGAAAGCGGGTAACGCCGAACTGGAGCAACCGCCGGACGATCTCTCCCGCTTTGTCTGTCACGGGGTAGGGCTCCCGGCCCACGATGCCTTGGAAGGCGGAAACAGGAGGCGGGAGTTTGTTGTCTGTCCGGGACAATACAGCGGTCATAGCCTTCCAAATATCCTCCCTGTCATGGACATAGCGATAGGTCCTGTCCGGCTGGACCGGCTCCGGCACTTTGGTCAGATAGTCCCGCCCATAGTGGAACCTGGTATCCAGCACAGGGATGACTTCCTTGATCTTCAAAAAATTTTCATTTCTCTGATGGGCCTCTAGTGTAGCGATGAGCTGCTCCACCTCGCTGAGTGCCTCTTCATCGTGGATGGACAGGAGCATCCGAGTCTTGATATAGATCAGATGAGAGGCCATTGTGATAAACTCACTGGCCACCTCCAGGTCCAATTCCTTCCGCTTGTTCATCCATTCCAGATACTGGTCCAGGATCAGCGATATCTGAATGTCCTTGATCTCCATCTTATTCTTGCTCAAAAGATGGAGAATCAGGTCCAGCGGGCCCACGAAGTCCTCCATATTTTCTTCCTTGGCCTTCACCACCCCTTCCAGGTGGTAGATGGGTGCTTCCATGGGCTCACCTCTTTGGGGAAAATTGTGTCAGAATATTATACCAGCTATGGAGCCAAAACACAAGGCGTGAACAGCGGTTTCCCAATATAGAGAATAAAGTCTCTCCTGTACAAAGATCCCCGGTATGCCGCAGGGCATACCGGGGATCCTTCAGCTCACTCCGGCGCCGGACAGGATAGCCGACAGCAGTTCCTCCCTGCCGGTCCCCTTCTCAGCCGAAAAGGGGATAACGATGGTCTCCTCGTCCAGCTCCAGGGTTTCCCGGATCCTCTGGAGGTTGGGACCGATCTCGCTCTTTTTCAGCTTATCCAGTTTGTTGGCCACCACTACCATGGGCCGCCCCGTGTCACGGAACCATTGGGCCATGGTACAGTCATCGGCGGTGGGGTTATGCCGGGAGTCTACGATCATCACCCCCAGGGTCATCAGCTCCGGATGGGCGAAGTAGGACTCCATCAGCCGCGCCCACCGGTCTCGTTCACTCTTGGACACCCTGGCGTAGCCATATCCTGGCAGGTCCACCAGGTAGAAGCCCCCATCAATCAAAAAGTAATTAATGTGGATGGTCTTGCCCGGGGCGGCACCCACCCGTGCAAAATTCTTTCGGCCCAACAGCCGGTTGATGACCGAGGACTTACCCACATTAGAACGGCCGGCGAAGGCCACCTGAGGCAGCCCGTCGGTCCGGAAGTCCCTTGCGGAAGCGGCGGACAGGATAAATTCCGCCTTTTGCAGGTTGACAGGCATCCTATCCCCTCCTCACTGGCGCAGCCGGGGACCAGGGGCTCTCTTTGCAGTCCCCAGGACTGGAGCGGACGGCTCCCTCTGCTCCTCCGCGGAGGGCAGCGGGTGTGAGAGGGCTGCCGACAACACCTGGTCTGCCCGCTCTACCAGGATAAACTGGAGAGCCTTCCGTACCGTCTGGTCGATCTCCTCTAAGTCCTTGCCGTTGTCCGCTGGCAGGATGACCGTTTTGATGCCGTTTCGGAAAGCGGCCATCGTTTTCTCCTTCAAACCTCCGATGGGCAGGACACGGCCGCGGAGGGTGACCTCTCCGGTCATGGCGATGCCACGGCGCACCGGGCAGCCAGTCAGGGCGGACACCATGGCGGTAGTGATGGCGATGCCGGCAGAGGGCCCGTCCTTGGGGACGGCTCCCTCCGGGAAGTGGACGTGGATATCCTTCTCCTTATAAAAATCGGCGGGGATCCCCAGCCGGTCTGACTGGCTGCGGATAAAGCTGAGTGCGGCGTAAGCGCTCTCCTTCATCACATCTCCCAGATTTCCGGTGAGCTCTACCTTTCCGGCCCCTGGGACCACATTCACCTCCACCTCCAGCAGCTCGCCGCCCACAGAGGTCCAGGCCAGGCCATTGACCACGCCTATCCGCTCTTCCAGGGCCTGCCGCTCGGGGTAGTAGCGTGGGACCCCCAGATACTCCTTGAGATCTTTTTCTGTAATGTGAATCGACTTTACGCCATCTGAAACCACTCTCATTGCGGTTTTGCGGCAGATGGCAGCCAGCATTCGCTCCAGCACCCGAACTCCCGATTCCCGGGTATAGGCTGAGATGATCTCCCGCAGGGCGCTGTCGGATACCTTCAGCTGGCTCTTTTCCAGGCCGTGGCGCTTCATCTCCTTCGGAAGCAGATGCTTTTTCCCAATCTGAACCTTCTCCTCGTCGGTGTAGCTGGACAGCTCGATGACCTCCATCCGATCCAGCAGAGGCCGGGGAATGGTATCCAGAGTATTCGCGGTGGTAATAAACAGGACTTGAGACAGGTCAAAGGGGACCTCCAGGAAGTTATCCCGGAAGGTGGCATTCTGTTCTCCGTCCAACACCTCCAGAAGCGCGGAGGAGGGGTCGCCCCGGTGGTCCCGGCCCAGCTTGTCGATCTCGTCCAACAGGATCAGCGGATTGCAGCTGCCCGCCTGCTGGATTGCGGTGATGATGCGGCCCGGCATGGCTCCCACATAGGTCTTGCGGTGCCCCCGAATCTCCGCCTCATCGCTGACGCCGCCCAGGGAGAGACGGGCCAGCTTCCGGTTCATAGCCTTTGCCATAGACATGGCGATGGAGGTCTTACCCACTCCGGGCGGGCCCACCAGGCAGAGTACCTGTCCTTTCAACGCCGGGGCCAGCTGCTTGACTGCCACAAATTCCAGGATGCGCTCCTTCACCTTATCCAGGCCGTAGTGCTCCTGGTCCAGCACCCGGCGGACAGCCGGGACGCTGATCTTCTCCTTGGTGTATTTTCCCCAAGGCAGCTCCAAACATACGTCCAGATAGCTGCGCAGAACAGTGGCCTCCGAGGATCCGAAGGGCTGCTTGGTCAGCCGGTTCAGCTCCTTGGTCAACTTCTCCCGCACCTCATCAGGCAGGGCGGCCTTGGCGATCTTCTGACGGTACTCCTCGAACTCGTCGGCCCCATCACCCTCTCCAAGCTCGTTCTGGATGGCCTTCATCTGCTCCCTGAGGTAGTAATCCCGCTGCTGGTCGGACATCTGCTCTCTGGCTTTGCTCTGTATCTCGTTGTCCAGAGCCAGTATCTCCACCTCCCGGTCCAGCAGCCGATGCAGCTTCTCCAGGCGGCGCAGGGGCCGCCGCTCCTCCAGAATGGTCTGCTTGTCGCTGTTTCGCATGGGGATGTTTTGGGCGATATAGTCAGAGATATAGCCTGGGTCCTGGCTGGCCAATACATGGATCAGCAGGTCTGGAGATACCTTAGGGGCCAGCTCCGTATACCGCTGAAAGAGCTCGTAGGTGGAGCGCATTAGTGCTTCGGTCCGGGCGCTTGTTCCAGTCCGCTCCTCCTCTGGCAGTTCCAGTATCTCCCCCTCCAGATAGGGCTCGGTCCGCAGGAGGCGGAGCAGCTTGCCTCTGGCCTGCCCCTCTACCATAACCCGGACATTGTCTCCTGGCATACGGAGGATCTGGCGTACATTGGAGATGGTTCCTACCACGTACAGGTCGCACTGGTCCGGCACCTCCACGGAGATATCCTTTTGGGCCACCAGGAACACAGGGCTGCCGGTCGTCATAGCAGTTTCCAAGGATTTGATGGAGATATCCCTGGCCACATCAAAATGGATCAGCACGTTGGGGAAAATGGTCAGCCCCCGCAGAGCGATAACCGGCATAGTGCTGGTGTGGAGGATATCCTTCTGTGTGGTCGTCATGTGGTCACTTCCTCTCTGGTCGATACAGCGAAATGCCCCGGGGCCCGCCGATCCGGGGGCTCCGCGGGGCATTCAAGATTTCTCTTTTATCCGGCGTTGGTGCCGGGGACACCGCCGCGCTCGGCCTTAAGCGCCGCTTTTCCCAGACGGGGACGGCGGCAGCGTTCCGGGTCATAGGTCAATTCAGCCGGAGCACCATCCTGCACGGTAGCGGCGGTAATGGTTACCTTCACGATAGTGGGGTCAGAGGGCACATCGTACATAACCTTGGTCATGATCTCCTCCAGCACCGCACGGAGGCCGCGAGCACCGATGCCCCGCTTTACTGCCACGTCGGCCACCGCCTCCAGGGCCTCCCGGCTGAAGTCCAGCTCCACCTGGTCGTATTCCAATAGCTTCTGGTACTGCTTGACCAGGGCATTTTTGGGCTCCGTCAAGATCTGGACCATCTGGTCCCGGTCCAGAGACTGAAGGGTAGTGATGACAGGCAGGCGGCCTACCAACTCCGGGATGATTCCGAATTTCAGCAGGTCGTGGGGCTGGACCTCGGCCATCAACTGGCCCACGTTGCGCTCCTTCCTGCTCTGGATCTCCGCCCCAAAGCCAAGGGTTCGCTTATCCAGGCGGTTCTCAATGATCTTGTCGATGCCGTCAAAGGCGCCACCGCAGATAAAGAGAATGTTCTTGGTATCAATCTGGATAAACTCCTGGTGGGGATGTTTCCGTCCGCCCTGTGGGGGGACATTAGCCACGGTACCCTCCAGAATCTTCAGCAGGGCCTGCTGCACCCCTTCGCCGGACACGTCCCTGGTAATAGACGTATTCTCGCTTTTGCGGGCGATCTTATCCATCTCGTCGATGTAGATGATGCCCCGCTCCGCCAGCTCGATGTCGTAGTCGGCCGCCTGAACCAGACGCAGCAGGATGTTCTCCACATCGTCACCCACATAGCCCGCCTCAGTCAGTGTGGTGGCGTCAGCGATGGCAAATGGGACCTTCAGCACTCGAGCCAGTGTCTGGGCAAACAGAGTCTTCCCGCAGCCGGTGGGACCCATGAGCAGAATATTGCTCTTTTGAAGCTCCACATCCTCCGCCCCGCCGAAGTAGATGCGTTTATAATGGTTATACACGGCCACAGAGAGGGCCACTTTGGCCTTCTCCTGACCAATAATATACTGGTCCAGAACAGCGTGTATTTCCTTTGGGGTGGGGATTACATCGGGGATATCGCTGTCTAAGGCATCCTGGATGGGGTCGTTGTCCTCGTCCAGAATCCCCATACACAGTTGGACACACTCGTTGCAGATATAGGCCCCAGGCCCGGCAATGATCCGGCGGACCTGGTCCTGATGCTTTCCGCAGAAGGAACAGCGGATGCTTTTTTCATCATTTCGCGCCATTGGTACACCTCATAAACTCTATGGTGGGAAATCGGGGCTGACCCTGAGCGTTCTCCAGGTCAGCGCTTATCGATGACCTTATCGATCAGGCCATACTCCATGGCCTCCTGAGCGGTCATAAAGTTGTCCCGCTCACAGTCCGCGGTGACCACTTCAATGGGTTTGCCGGTATTCTCCGCCAGAATGCGGTTCATCCGGCTCTTGACTACCTCCAGCCGCTTCAGGTGGATGGCCATATCGGTGATCTGCCCTTGGGTCCCGGCGGAGGGCTGGTGGATCATGATCTCAGCGTTAGGCAGAGCCAGCCGCTTACCCTTGGCTCCAGCAGCCAGCAGGAAGGCGCCCATAGAGGCTGCCAGCCCCACGCAGATGGTGGACACATCGCACTTGATATACTGCATGGTGTCATAGATGGCCATTCCGGCGGTAACAGAGCCACCGGGGCTGTTGATATAGAACTGGATATCCTTATCCGGGTCCTGGGCCTCCAGATACAGCAGTTGAGCCACCACCAGGGAGGCTGTGGTGTCATTGACCTCCTCTGACAGCATGATAATACGGTCGTTGAGCAGGCGGGAGAAGATGTCATAGGACCGCTCGCCGCGGTTGGTCTGCTCTACTACATAAGGAACTAAACTCATAATCACATACTCCTTCTTTTGGGACGGTGATACCAGAGTATACCCGTCCAGCCGGAAAATGATTCCTCCGGCCCACCAGAGAAAAAGGGACGATCTCAGGAGCGGGCGGTGTGCCGCCCTGCTCCATGGCCTCACCGGCGCCTTGTTACTCCACGTCTGCAAAAATATGGACACGCCCGGAGCGGTTCCCCACCCCGGACGTGACAGCATCACTCAGCCTTGGGCTCCTCGGTCTTCTTTTTGCGGGCGCGCTTAGGCTTCTCCTCGGCAGGGGCTTCCTCAGCAGCTGCCTCGGCGGCCTCCGTCTTCTTGGCAGCAGCCTTCTTCTTGGCCTTTCCAGACTTGGCCTCAGCAATGACCAGACTGCTGGCCTTCTTCAGCCGCAGGTCCTTTTTCAGGTCCTCGGCGGGAACCGCTGCCTTCACCTGCTCAACCTTCAGGCCGTACTGTTCAGCCAGACGGCTGAACTCAGCCTCTAGCTCCTCCTCAGTGACCTCCAGCTTCTCGGCGTCGGCCACGGCGGTAAGGGCCAGCTCAGTCTGCACCTGCTTCAGGGCGGCGGGACGTGCGGAGGTGCGCAGCATCTCCGGGCTCATCCCCATCATCTTCATATAATCGTCCATGGAGATGCCCTGACCCTGGAGGCGCATGGCGTAGTCGTCCATCAGGCGGTCCACCTGGACCTCCACCATGCCGTCCGGGATCTCGCACTCCATATCCTCCACCAGCTGATCCATCACGGCGTTCTCAAAGTCAGCCTGAGCCTGCTGCTGGCGGCGCTGGGTGACCTTCTCCTTCAGGTCGGCCCGGAATGCCTCCAGCGTTTCAAACTCGGACACATCCTTGGCAAACTCATCATCAACGGCAGGGGCCTGGGACTCCTTGACCTCGTTGACCTTCACATGGAATACCACAGCCTTACCGGCCAGATCCGCATGGTAGTCCTCCGGGAAGGTGATATCCAGGTCCTTCTCCTCGCCGGCCTTCATGCCGATGATCTGCTCCTCAAAGCCGGGAACAAAGGCGCCGGAGCCCAGCTTCAGGTCGTAGTTCTCGCCCTTGCCTCCCTCAAAGGGGGTGCCGTTGTCAAAGCCCTCAAAGTCGATGACGGCAGTGTCGCCCTTCTTGGCCTTGCGCTTGACGCTGACCAGGCGGGTCGCCCGCTCGACAAAGGGCTTCATCTCCTCGTCGACGTCCTTCTCGGTAATCTTGGGCTCCTCCTTAGGGGCAGTGATGCCCTTGTAAGTACCCAGCTTGACCTCGGGTCGGACAGAAACCAGAGCCTTGAAGGTAAAGCCCTCCTTACCCACCTCAACGATCTCCATCTTTGGATAGCCTACATCGTCCAGCCCCTGTTCCTTGACAGCCTCCTCATAAGCGGAGGGGTAGACGTCGTTGATAGCATCCTCATAGAATACGCCAGCGCCGTACATCCCCTCGATAATCTTGCGGGGGGCCTTGCCCTTGCGGAAGCCGGGGACGGAGATAGAGCCGCGGCTCTTTAGATAGGCCTTCTGAACGGCGGCCTCGAACTGGGCGGCGTCGATCTGGATGGTCAGCTCGACGGTGCTTTTCTCTTTCTTCTCAACACTGGTGACCTTCATTTGTTTACTTCCTCCTGTGGGCGCATCTCCATCCCAAAGGGGGAAAGAACAGCGCCTTTTTACTTTCGCCACGATATTTTACCAGATATCTCTCTGTTTGACCAGAGGATTTTTAAGAATTTTCCATGAATTTTTCAATCTTCCACCAACTTTTCCGGTCGAAACCCCAAATAATCCGCCGAAACCAGGTGGTACTCAATGCCGCCATGCTTTCCAGAGGCCGCCAGACGGTGGCTTCCGCCGTGGAGGTGGCCATAGTAGCAGCGGGTAACGCCATACCGCTCCATCAGGTCGATGATCTCCTGGCAGCGATAACCCTGATAGAGAGGGGGGTAGTGGAGAAAGCAGAATTTTTCCTTCTCCCCCCCGGCCTTCAGGGACGCCTCCAGCCGAATCAGCTCCCGGTTGAAAATCTTGGTGCCGTGCCCCTCCCTGTCCTCCTCATAAAACCATCCCCTGGTCCCGCACAGGGCGATGTCCCCATAGAAATGGCAGTTATTGTGGAGCAGATGGAAGGTGGTAAATCCATTTTCCTGGAAGAACCGCTCCATTTTGGCGGCGGTATTCCACCAGTAGTCGTGATTGCCCTTCATCAGCAGTTTCTTCCCAGGCAGGGCGTTTAGAAAAGCGAAGTCCTCCCTCGCCTCCTCCAATCCCATGGCCCAGGATAGGTCGCCGCACAAGACCACCGTGTCCTCCGGGCGGATCTGGGAGAAGCCCTCTTTCAACTTATCCACATACCCCGTCCAGCCCCCGCCAAAAACATCCATAGGCTTTCCGCTGGAGAGGGATAAATGGGTATCTCCAATGGCATACAGGGCCATGGGCTCACACCAGCATGGACAGCACCGCGTCCACCATATTCTCTTTCTCCACCGTCCTCGTAAAGCGAATTTCCTTGTTACGCAGAGAGGACAACGGAGCGGGAGCGGGCAGTCCGGTCTTGGCGGACAACTGGTCCAGAGCGTCCAGCCCCTGTGCCACTTCCGTCACCCCCAGGGCTCCCAGCACATTGTCGCAGAACTTGAAGGGACTGGCGGTGGACACCACCACACAGGGGGTATCATCTCCGCTCTCCTTCCGATACTGGTCCAGGGCAGAGAAGGCCACGGCGGTGTGTGGATCGATGAGATAATCGTGCTGACGGTACACCTCACCAATGACACGCTGCGTTTCCCGGTCATCACAGCAGTAACCTTGGAAGAGCTTCTGCAGCCGCTCCAGAATGGGCTTGCGAACCTCATACCGGCCGCTGGCGTTCAACTGCTCCATATATTGCTTGACCTCCTGGGTGTCCTGGGTCAGAGCAAACAGGAGACGCTCCAGGTTACTGGAGATCAGGATGTCCATGGAGGGGGACATAGTATTGTGAAATGGACGCTTGCGGTCGTACACGCCGGTACGGATGAAGTCAGTCAGGACGTTGTTGCTATTGGAGGCGCAAATCAGTTTGCCGATGGGCACTCCCATCTCTTTGGCATAGTAGGCGGCCAGGATATTGCCAA
Source organism: Muriventricola aceti (assembly GCF_025567565.1). Lineage (NCBI taxonomy): Bacteria > Bacillati > Bacillota > Clostridia > Eubacteriales > Oscillospiraceae > Muriventricola > Muriventricola aceti. The sequence goes on from NZ_JAOQKF010000006.1 coordinate 46,887, forward strand.
AATTGCCGGTTGGCACGCAGACATTGATGGTCTGGCCCGGAGCAATCTTCTCATCCCGCATCAGGTCGCAGTAGGCGGAGATGTAGTAGACGATCTGGGGCAGAACACGGCCCCAGTTGATGGAGTTGGCGGAGGAGAAGAAAAATCCCCGGTCCGCTAGAGTTCTGCGCAGTTCCCCATCGGAAAACAGCCGCTTGACGCCGCTCTGAGCGTCATCAAAGTTGCCTCGCACCGCGGTCACCTCCACGTTATTCCCCTCCTGGGTGACCATCTGGAGCTCCTGTACCTGGGACACGCCGTCCCTTGGATAGAACACCATGATGCGGGTATGGGGTACATCCTTAAAGCCCTCCAGGGCTCCCTTGCCTGTATCGCCGGAGGTGGCCACCAGGATGCAGACAGTCTTTTCCTCCTCCCTCTTGGTCAAAGAGGCAGTGAGCAGGTGGGGCAGCATCTGGAGCGCCATATCTTTGAAGGCACAGGTAGGGCCATGCCACAGCTCCAGGCAGTGGGTATTCCCATCCAGAGAGCGCACAGGGGCGACTGCCGGGGTGTCAAACTTCTCCGGGCCATAGGCGGCCGCCGCGAAGTCGGTCAGCTCCTTAACGGAGAACTCCTCCAGAAATTGCTTCATGATGTAAACCGCCCGGTGCTGGTAGGACATGGACTTTAAGTCCTCCAGGGCTTTACCGGGCAGCTTGGGGATGTAGAAGGGGGTCATCAGGCCCCCGTCTGGAGCCAACCCCTGGATAATGGCCTGGGAGGCCATATAAGAGGTACTTACATCTCTTGTGCTGACATATTGCATCTTGATCATTCCCATCTTGATTCACAAAGTCAAAAACGGTATTACCTGCCATCCGACAGGACCACTGTGCTCTATTATGACAGTTTCCCGGTCCCAGGTCAAGTTCTGAGGAAAGAAAAACCGAGAGAAATGTGGATGGCCTAAAAGGCGTTTTCCACTCTAGAAATCTGGGGGCGGCACGTTTCCGTCCCCTGAGGGGCATAAATCTCCACCACATCAAAACGGGGCTGGAGCTGTGTGGGGTTTTCGGCTAGGTAGAGCTGGGCGGCCAGACGCAGCTTCTCCTGCTTCCGGCTATCCACAAAGGCACCGGCACGAGCAAAGCTGCCACTCTTGCGCAACTTTACCTCCACAAAACACAGGAAGTTCCCCTCCCGCGCGATCAGGTCTATCTCCCCTTGGCGGCATCTCCAGCCAGCGGCCAGGATCCGGCAGCCACGTTCCCGCAGCCATTGAGCCGCCAAGGCCTCCCCCCATCGGCCCAGCAATCTGCTCTCCTGTCCGCTCATAGGCTTTTCAAAAATGTGCGGCGGTGGATCGGACTGGGGCCATACCGCCGCAGCAGCTCATAGTGCAGCTTGGTACCATAACCCTTGTGCTGGTCAAATCTGTATTGGGGATACCGCTCCGCCATCTCCAGCATGAAGCGGTCCCGGCTCACCTTGGCCAGCACAGAGGCGGCGGCGACAGAGGCCGACAGGCTGTCCCCCTTCACGATACAGCGGTGGGGCACGGTGATGGAGGAGGTCCGCCCCCTGTCCCGGTTGCCGTCGATCAATGCAAAGTCAGGGTGGACAGGCAGTCCATCGATGGCAAGCTGCATAGCCCTCATTCGGGCGCTTAGGATATCCGTAGCGTCGATCTCGGCGGCATCCACCCAGGCGACCGCGCAGGCCAGAGCCTGCTCCTGAATAAAGGGAAACAGGGACTCCCGCTTCTTTGCCGTCAATTTTTTTGAGTCGTCTAGCCCAGGGACATCCAGACCCAAAGGCAGGATAACGGCGGCGGCGTACACCGGCCCGGCC